>DASTET010000093.1:0-8426 GCA_035709445.1 Blastocatellia bacterium
ACCTCATCGATGAGGAGCCGTTGACGCTCGTCGACGCGGGGCCGCGCACGGACGAGACCCTCGTCGCATTGCGGTCGGGGCTTGGTCGCCTCGGGCGAAAGCTGTCCGACATCAAGAGGGTCATAATCACCCACGCACACACGGACCACTACGGGCTGGCCCGCCTGATTGTCGAAGAGTCAGGGGCGACTCCCTTTATACACTCGTGGGATGCGCCGGCTGTTACGCCCGACGTCGATTACGCCGCCTATCGAAGGCTGCTTGTCACGGCGGGCGTACCCGCTCAGGTCATAGACCGGATGGAATCAGGGTTCAAGAAGTTCCTTGGGTATGCCTATCCGCTCGATAATGTCGAGCCGCTCGAAGATGAGGATGAGATAATCTTCGAGCACGAGAGCCTGAAGGTCATTCACACGCCCGGCCACACGCCCGGATCGATCTGTCTTGTGAGGACGAGCAACCGGCTCGTCTTTTCATCCGACACCGTGCTAAAGAACATAACCCCGAACCCGCTTTTAAGCCCCGACCCTCTCGACGGCAGGCGCAGGTTCCAATCGCTCGGAGAATACCTCGTGTCGCTCGCCCGGCTGCGCTCGCTTGCGCCGACGATGATCAAGGGCGGGCACGGCGATGACGTGCTCGATTTTGAAGAGCATTTCAACCGCCAGTACCGCTTTACACAGAACAGACAATCGAAGCTGCTGTCGGTTATGCCGCGAGCAGGGGCTACCGCGTGGGAAGCGTCGAACCTGCTCTTTCCTGATGCGAAGAGCTACCACCGCTTTCTCGCGCTTTCAGAGACGGCTGCCCATCTGGATTTCGCGGTCGCCGAAGGGAGGCTCGCTGTAGAGCATAGGGGCGAGCAAGAGATATACAGGAACCCCTGACCATCCAGTCTTCAAGCAAGACCGGGCAGATTAACAGCAGAGGACGCCGCAGGAACGCAGAGGATAAATGATGCCTCTAGCCGCGCGCTGATCTCCTACCCCTGATCCCTGCATCCTGCCATTATTTGATGAGTCTGGCCTGGTGGAATATAATCGGCTCCTGATGACACTGATACCATCATATTTCAACCTCTTCGACTACTTCCTGGGCGAGGACCGCCTCGAAGAGATAGGCACGCGCACGGCCATAGAGTTTCGAGGGGGCAGGATCACATACAGCGAGCTGCGACGCGAGGTCGATTACTGGACGGAGCAGATACTTAATGTCGGCGTCAAGGAAGGCGACCGCGTAGTGATACTGCTATATGATTCGCCCGAGTTCATAGCGATCTTTCTCGCCGCCGCGTCTGTAGGCGCGATAGCTGTGCCGATAAACACTTTTCTGCCGCCTGAAGAAGTGGGCTTTATAATCTCAGACTGCGGGGCGCGCGCTGCCGTCGTCGAAGACGAGCTTGAATGGAAGGTCAGCACAACTGCCAGCGAAGAATGCACTGTGCTCGTCATCGATACTTCAGCCTGCCAGCACCTTGAGCCAAAAGACGAGATAGCGCCGCGCCCCCCGTTATGCGGGACGACAAAGGCGAGCCCTGCCTTCATGCTCTATACATCCGGGAGCACAGGCATGCCGAAGGGCGTGCTGCACAACCACGGGGCCATCCCCGTCACGGTGAAGAATTACTCGGAGACGATTCTCAAGCTCACGCCGGATGACCGGCTCTATTCAGCCTCAAGGCTCTTTTTCGCATACGGGCTGGGCAACAGCCTATCGTTTCCCATGGCGGCGGGCGCGACTGTGATACTCGATCCGGAACGCGCGACGCCGGAGCGTGTAGCGAGGCTTTTTGCGGAACAGATGCCGACGGTCTTTTTCGGTGTGCCTGCGCTCTATAACGGGCTGCTCGATTTCAAAAGGAGAGGCGGCAGCCTCGACCTATCATCGCTGCGGTTATGTATATCGGCTGGCGAGGCGCTACCGTCGAGGATAGTCGATGAGTGGGGCGAGGAGTTCAACCTGCCGGTTCTCGACGGTATAGGCTCGACCGAAATGCTCCACATATTCATATCGAACCGCGAAGAGAGGATCATTGCGGGGTCGAGCGGAAGTATCGTTAAGGGCTTTGAGGCCATTCTTCTCGATGAGCATGGGATAGAGACCATTCCGGGCGAGCCGGGCAACCTCTGGGTGCGGGGCGAGAGCGCGACTGTCGGCTACTGGAACCGCCCCGATCTCACAGCCGGGACGATACGCGACGGATGGGTGAAGACCGGAGATATCTATCGAATAGAGGAGGGAGGCTATTTCTTTCACGTAGGCAGGTCCGACGATTGTTTCAAGGTCAAAGGGCTCTGGGTCTCTCCCATCGAAGTTGAATCGGCGCTTTTAGGCCACCCCTCAGTCATCGAGGCAGCTGTCGTCGAGGCAAAAGATAAGGGTGGGCTGGCAACCGTCCGGGCGTTTGTTGTCATCCGACAGGGTATAGAGCGTGAAGGGCTTAAGGACGAGCTGCGCAGTTTCGCTGCCGCGCGGCTGCCACAACACAAGCTGCCTTCACAGATAGAGTTCCTGAAAGAGCTTCCTCGCACGGCAACGGGTAAGGTGCAGAGGTACAAGCTCAGGACCGGGACAAGACCGAGACCTCCGGGAGGTAAGGATGACAAGTAGCAGAAATATCGCACTGTCAATGCTCGTAGCCCTCTTTGTTGCCGGATCAATCGCATCCGTAGAGGCGCAGCAGGGGTGGTCACAGGTTCAAACCATAAAGCTCGGCGACAGCCCCGCGACTGTCAATGCCGTCTTCTTCGACGGCGACCGGGTCTGGGTCGTAGGCGCCGACGGGCTTATAAGCCGGTCCTACGATGACGGCAGGACATTCCACGAGATCAATCTTGGGCTCGATGCCGGGCTGAATGACGTCTTCGTTCGCAAGGACCGTATATGGATGGTTGGCGACGCGGGCACGATAGTCCTGAGCACGGATGGCGGTCGAAGCTTTATAAAGAGCCTCTATGATTCGAATCAGAGAGGGCGAGCCTCTTCAGCCAGCCCGTCGCCTCTCGATCTCTACTCGGTGCAGTTTGTCGACGAAGATAAAGGCTTCATCGTTGGAGACGCGGGGTTGATTCTGTCGTCGGAAGACGGCGGCATATCGTGGCGCGAGATGAATGGCGGGACGGATGCACAGCTATTTCATCTGAGCTTTATAGGGAAACGGGGCTGGGTCGTCGGGACCGGAGGGGTGATCCTCCACACGATAAACGGCGGGAGGAACTGGTACCCGCAGGTCTCCGGCACGAAGGATGACCTTAACCGCGTCTATCTGGTCACAGACCGAACGGCGATAATAACCGGCGATAACGGTCTGCTTCTGCGAACGGACAACGGCGGGGCCACGTGGGAGAAGATTCAGTTGCGGACGACCGACCCGCTTTTCGGGATAAGCTTCATCGATAAAAACACCGGATGGGTCGTCGGCCACAACGGGCGCATCATACGCACATACGACGGCGGGCGCCACTGGATAGAGCAGGAGAGCACCACGGGAATAGACCTTTTCGCGGTCTCGTTTCATAAGAACAAGGGCTACGCGATAGGCCGTGATGGCGTCGTGATGAGATATTACGAAAAGAGATAGGATCAGATTTCGACTGCAAAAAAGGGAGGCCGGTCCATCAAAGACCGGCCTCTCTTTTTTTGAAATATAGTCTCAGGGCCAGATGACCCGCTGCTCCGGGACCGCGGTCGTCTCAGCCGTGTTGACTATGACGAACGAGTTACCCTGTCGCATAACACGCAGGACCGTGATGCCGCAGGGCGGGTTTGTAACACGGATAGTCCTTACGGCCTGATCGGGGAAGAAGGTAGCCAGCGGCTGGCCGTTGAAATTGCCTTTAGTCACAATCTTGCCGCCGTCCGCCCTGAACTTGATCTTGTTCGGCTGGAAGAACTGCGTGCCGGTGGCATCCGATATCTCGACCGTCACTCCCTGCATAAACCTGACGAGGTTGCCCGTCGGAGGCTGAGTGGTAAAGAAGGCAATCCTCGTCATATTGGTAGTAAACCGTATGCGGGACGGATCGATGGTCGGGCCGAAATCGGTTATTGTGAAGTTGGCGTTGCTCTGGTCGATAGACGTAGAGTTGTTGATCAGCCGCGCGACGATAAGGACGCGCGCCTGGCTGTTGCAGACAGACGGGACCGTCCACTCGAACATGCGGGCGCCCGTCGGAAGAGCCGGTTGCAGCGGCCCGGTGAATGCTATCGGCACGTTGAAGCTCATCCCTCCGTTTGTCGAAAGGAAGAGATCGAAGCCTGAGACCTGACCCGCGAGATTATCGGGGACGGTCCACTGTATAGTGAACATCTGTCCGAACCTGAGCGTCTCGCCGCCGTTGGGCGAAGTCAGGGAGACGGTCACGCCAGTGTCGGAGATAGTGAAGTTATTGTTGCTGTTATCCTGCCCCTGGCCGCCTGCGGTATCGAATGCGATGACGCGAATGCGGGCCATGCTGGTGTTGAGACCGAGAGGCACGTTCCACACAAATGCTCTGGCCGTGCCCGAGACATTTGTGGCGATGATGGTATTGAAGGTCGTGCCCGCGTCGGTCGAGAGCCTTATCTCGAACCGCTGAATCGTATCATCCCCGTTCGGGTCGCTCGCCTCCCAGGTGATATTGAACTGGCTCCCGCCCTGGATGGTCTCTCCACCCTGGGGCGCGGTAACGTTCACGGTCGGGTTCTCGTTTACGGGCGGGACGACGTCGGGCGCGGCGAGCAGCGCATAGACTCTCCCCGCGTCGGTTCGCGTCCCTGCTTGAGAGACTATATCGTTGAAAGGGGCGCCCACAATCAGGTCTCCGCCGTTGTTGCCGTCGATGTCGGCTCCGGCCACGGCCCATCCAAGCTCATCGCCTGCATCGTCACCAATCACTCGAAGGTCGTCCTGTCCAAGCGCGAGGTCTATCTCGGCAAACCTTGTCAGGTTCTGGCCTCCATATATGACCGACACTTTTCCGGCATTCGCCCTTCCGGCAAGACCAAAGCCGGGGGCGCTCATCAAAAGATCGGCAATTGTGTCGTTATTGCCCGTGCTGTTTATGACCGCTGACCTTACGGTCGAGCCGAGGTGATTACCCGCCGCAGCGCCATAGACGGTCAGAGTCACACTGGCTACCGAGACGGTGATGACCCTTTCCATACCCTGTTCCGGGTTAAGATCAGTGCTGCCGGTCAGCACATAGACTTCGCCCGCGCCGTCGAGGCTGTCATTTCGGCTGTCAGCATCGGGCGCGCCGAGGATCAGGTCAGGCGTACCATCGCCCGTCACATCGCCTGCGGCGATAGACGCGCCAAGATGGTCCATTGCGGCAGTCCCGTAAATGCTTATATTCGGTCTCTCGGCTGCGACCGCGGAGTTGAGGTTGAAGGTCTTTTCGGTTGCCGGGGCGACCGGATTGAGGTTGTCGCCGCCGAAGATGACAAAGGTGGCGCCCGTCTCGGATATATTGCTAGGAGTCGCGGGGCGGTCGGCCCTCGGCGCTCCTATGATGAGATCTGCCGAGCCTCCCGCATTGATGTCGCCTATTGCGAGCGAGCTGCCCAATCTCATCCCCTGTATGCCGAGCAGACGGACCGGGGCGTTCATCGACCCGAGGTCGACCGTGCCGTTCTGACCTTCTATCGTGGTCGAGCCGAATACTAAATAGGCGGTGCCTGCGTCGGTGAGGTTGCCGGGGATGCCGTCGCTTCCGGGCGCGCCAATGAGGATATCGGCTATCGCATCGGGGCCGCCGACATTGCCTACGGCGATGGCGCTCCCGAACTCATCGCCGTTGCGCGATCCGAATATAACGACGTCGGCCGGGCTTGGGATCGTCGCCAGATCGATGAGTTGAGGCGTGAGCGCATCCGACCCGAAGATGACGAATACTGCGCCGGTGTCGTTTCGCGGGGTTTCATTGAAATCCCTCCCCGGCGCGCCCATAAGAATATCGTCTACACCGTCCCCGTTTATATCACCGGCTGCGACAGAAAATCCGAGCCTGTCGCCGCCTGCAAGCCCGAATATACGGAGATCGGGCTGGTTCGTTGCCGTTATGAATGTATCGATGACAGTGGGGTTGGCAAATGTCGATCTGCCAAAGATGACATAAACTGCGCCTGCGCCGGTGCGCGACTCGCCCATGGCCGGTGTGAAATCGACTTCGGGCGCACCAATTATGAGGTCCTGAAGACCGTCGCCGTTTACGTCTCCGGTTGCAATCGATCTAGCGCGGGGAAAGACTGTGAAGGTATTCGGGGCATCGCTCCCGCTCAGATGATCGTCCGATGTGGCTCCGAGTACCGACACATTAGCCGTGGTGGTGTTCAGGTCTATGGTCTGGATCAGTTGTGGGGTCTGGTCATCGGCATTCGCCTGACCAAGAACGGCAAAAGCGACTGTGGCGATAAGCGCCAAAATCAAGAATGGGGCTACAGCCTTCGCCAGGGCTCTTCCGTCAATTGTCCAGTAATTCATGATGAGACTCGTACCTCCTCAAATTCAGTGACACGTTCGTGACGCGCGAAATTCTATCAGCGAAACCTGTCCTGGGCAAATGAAACATTTAAACTATGACACCTATGTATACATTTGAGTCGAAATAAATGGAAAGATAGTTATTGACTCATATGATCTTTTTTGCTATTTTCGATGCCTCATTGGATAAGACGGGTATCGGGGTGGAAATATAGTGATACAGGGGGAGCCACCCCTGGCAAAAAAGATCGAAAGACCACAGACGCGACAATATAAACCAAGCCCCTGCAGGTTGTGGGAAACGCCGAAAGAGGCGCGTACATGTTCCAACCGTTGTTTGTAAGACCTATCCTCGCCAACGAGCGGGAGACGCTCGAGCATTGCGCCGGCGCCGGGAGCAGGGAGGAGGCCGGGCGAGCTGAGATAATCCTGTTGTCGGCGAAGGGGATGACGGCTACCGAGATAAGCCAGTCGCTCGGTTATCACCCCTCGAATGTAAAGAAGTGGATTCGGCGGTTCAACACAGAAGGGGTCCGCGGCATTATCGTCAAGAAGCGCGGGCCGCAGGGAGGGCCTCGGCCCAGGTTCAACGCCGAACAGGTCGCGCGGATACTTGAACTTGCGAGATCCAGCCCCCAAAGTCTCGGCCTGAGCTTCAAGGCCTGGACTCCCCAGAAGCTTGCGATGTCGGCAGTAGATCGAGGCATCGTCGACCGAATAAGTCATGTAACAGTGAGGCAGATATTGAAGCGGCACGAAGACTCTGGCGCAAGTACAGCCGCGGGCAAGCAGAACGGAAGCCTTGCGGGTGTCGAAAGCAAGCCGGGACATTCTCGGCTTGACGAAGGTTGCGAGTGGCTCTCCCGCTCGCAGTATGAAGCCGCAGTCTCACATTTCACCGCCGCGCTCGCAAAGCGTCCGCTTTCAGTAGAGGAAGAGGCGACTATCCGCGCCTATCTGAGCGAGTCGCTCGAAGAGCTGGGCCGTTATGAGGAGGCGCACTCGGTCATCGAGAAATACGATGACCCTCAGACGCTCGCGCCGCTCACGACTCAAACGCGCGCGCGAATAAAGCTTCGGATCGGCTGGGTCAACAGCCTGCTGATGAACTCTCCGAAGGCTATCGCATCTTTAAACGAGGCGATGAAGCTGTTTTTGGAGCTTCAGGACAACCTGGGCGTGAGCGAAGCCAACTATGCCATCGGGCACACTTATATTAGGATCAATGAGTTTCGAATCGCGAGAGACTATCTTCTGGTGGCGGCGCGGTCTCAGCGGGCCACCATCGACAAAGACCTTCTTGCGAGGATATATGACCGGCTGGGTGCGGTCGATTTTTACGAGGGGTCATTCACGAGCTCGAAGGAGAACTATCTGAAAGCGCTAGAGCTGGCAGAGGGGAGCTCAAAAACGAACCTGCTCGGAAGGATACTGCTCAACCTCGGGACGACCTGCGACGACCTGGGCGAGCGAGAAGAGCCGGTCAAGTACTTCAAGCGAGCCATAGAGTATCTGGAAGATGGCGGTCATAAGGACTACCTCGCGCTGGCCTACAACAATCTGGGCGAAAACCTTCGATGCGCCGGCAGGTGGGACGAGGCGCAATCGAGCCTTGGCAAGGCGATTGAGATTGCGCACAAGTATTCGAGCCCGAAGGATGAGGCGACGGCGCGCATCACGCTTGCAGAGTTATTATCGGCCAAGGGCGAATACAAAGAGGCCGAGGCGCACCTGGAGCGGAGTCTCGATCTGATAGACGGCACATCCGACAAATGGCTTCAGAGCAGCTCGCTCAGGATACTTGCGATGGTGCAGCAGGGCACGGGAAGGTCGGATGCGGCGCTCAAGACGCTTCGAGACGTGCTCGCGCTGTCGACGGCGATAGGGGACCTCAACGGCGTGGCCCTTGCTCAGGTTGCGCTTGCCGAGTTTCATTTCATGCAGGGCCGTCACGATCAGGCCA
>DASTET010000094.1:0-2278 GCA_035709445.1 Blastocatellia bacterium
GCGCGACCGAGATCAATAAAGAGATAAGCCTCATCGATCAACAGATACTCGACATCACCGACCCGTATCAAAACGCGCGGGCCTGGATATCCGCGAAGACCTACGAGCTTGAGACCACTTCGAGCGAAAGCGGCAAAAACAGCATACGGCAGGCCATCGAAGAGAAAAAAGACGAAGAGATAGACGTCACCATTCACACAGACTCGAACACCACCAAAGATGAGACCTACACCTACCGCAGGCTCGAAGAGCTGTACAACAATCTCAGGGACAAGAAAGCGCAGCTCACCACCGAGTTCATCGCGCTTACCCGCGAGCAGAACGAGGCCCGAAAGAAGAGGGATGATTACCTGCAAAACCACATGACGGGACTCACGCAGCAGCAGATAGACGGGTTGCTCAGCCGTATGAGGAACTTCGATTACCGCATCAAGCAGATCAACATAGCCGACGGCGCGGTCGTCGACCGCTGCGAGTCCTGCCATCTCGGAATACGCGAGCCGCTCACGCTCACAGGCGACCGCAACTCGATAGGCGACCCGCTCTTCGCCTCGCACCCGAACAAAGATCTGCTCGCCATTCACGACCCCGAGCGGTTCGGCTGCTCGACCTGCCACGGCGGCAACGGTCGCGGGACCACCTCCGAGGTCCGAGGGCATGGCCGCTACAAGCACTGGCTGTGGCCGCTCTACTATGAAGAGAACATGCAGGCAGGGTGCAACCAGTGTCACAACCAGGACCGCGTCACGCGCATGGCCGATACGCTCAATGATGGGAAAGACCTCTTTCAAAGCAAGGGGTGCATAGGATGCCATCGCTACGAAGGGTTTGACCGCGAGGCCGACCTGCTCACGGCCTCGCGACAGAACATAAGGCAGCTCGAAATGGATCGCACGGCAAGGCTGCGCGAGATAGATCAGACGAGAGAGGCCGCCGACCGCGCGCCTACTGATGAAGAAGCCCGCCAGTTGCTCCACCGCGTCGAGTCTGTTCAACAGATCATAAGCCAGATCGATGCGCGGATTGACGAGCTCGACATTCAGTCGAAATACCTGATGCGGGACCAGAAGAAGGTCGGCCCGAACCTCAAAGAGATCAAGGCCAAGCTCCGCAAGGAATGGCTCCCCGACTGGCTGCGCGACCCGCAGGCGTTCAGGCCCGGCACAAAGATGCCGACGTTCCGCCTCGATGAGGACGAGATCAAGGCGATATCGGCCTTCCTATGGCAATCGGCCATCGATTACGTCAAGGTCCAGCCGCAGCAGCAGGGCGACGCCGCCCGAGGCCAGGAGTTGTTCAAGACGACGGGCTGTCTCGCCTGTCACTCCATAGACGGCAACGCCATCGGCATGGGCAATCAGACCATCGGCGGCGACTTCGCCGCAAACCTCTCGCGTGTGGGCGAAAAGGCCAATTACGATTACATAGTCCGGTGGGTGCATAATCCGCGCCAGCGGCTCGCGCCCTATTCGCCGACCCTCAAACGCGACCTGAGGCCCGAAGACTACGCGGCCAGGCGCCTGCCATTCCTCTTTGACGACGATCACTCGAAGAGTCCCGTCGACGGGCGCGAGCTTCAGGTGCAGAACATGACCGTCATGCCGAGCTTCCGGCTCTCGGAACAGGACGCGCGCGATATAGCTACATTCCTTATGTCGCTCAAGCCGCGCGAGACCCGGTACCCGGATGCTTCATATCTCGACGACCCTTCCCTCAAGGCGCGGGGCGAGTTTCTGGTCAAGTCCTACGGCTGCGCGGGGTGCCACGAGATAACCGGGCTTGAAGAGGAGCAGCGGATCGGAACGGAGCTTACGCAGGAGGGGAGCAAGCCGATAGAGCGGCTCGATTTCGCGCTGCTCACGGAGGACGCAAAGAAGGGGATAGACCCGTTTACGGGTGAAGAGACGGGCCGGTCCTGGTACAACCATAAAGGGTTCTTCGAATACAAGCTTCGAAACCCCGGCATATACGATGTCGGCAAGGTCAAATCGCCCACCGAGCGGCTCAGGATGCCGAACATATATCTTGAGCCGGACGAGATAACGGCGCTCACAACGTTCCTGCTCGGAAGCGTGGCCGCAAACGTTCCCGATTCTATCCGCTTCAACCCGACCGGGCAGAAAAAGGACGTGCAGACCGGCTGGTGGGTAGTCCAGAAGTATAACTGCATGGGTTGTCACAATGTTCTGATAGGGCAGGACTCCGTTCTTATGGGGCTGCCTATGTATCAGACCGCCGAGGGCAAGGAGCAGTTGCCGCCGCGACTGACGAGCCAGGG
>DASTET010000095.1:0-5167 GCA_035709445.1 Blastocatellia bacterium
CCCGCCCACGTCGTTGTTGCTGCCGCGAATGGCTTCGATGACCTTGTCGATAGGAATCTTGTAAGCGAGCAGCGCGTTCGGGTCCACGTTGACCTGGTACTGGCGGACGAACCCCCCTATGGGAGCCACTTCTGCGACTCCGGGCACGGATTGCAATGCGTATCTTAAATGCCAGTCCTGGAGCGATCGAAGCTCTGCGAGATTTCTTTTTCCGGTTGTGTCAACCAGAGCGTACTGGTAGACCCACCCGACGGACGTTTCGTCACGCGCGAGCTCCACATTTACTCCTTGAGGGAGCTTGGGTGTGATGTTGCTCAGATACTCAAGCGTACGGGATCGCGCCCAGTAGAGGTCCGTCCCCTCTTCAAAGATGATGTAGACATACGAGAACCCGAAGTCCGAAAAGCCGCGGATATCTTTCACCTTCGGCACGCCGAGCATCGCCGAGATGATGGGGTAGGTCACCTGGTCCTCTATAATGTCGGGGCTGCGGTCCCAGCGCGAGTAGATGATGACCTGTGTGTCCGACAGGTCGGGTATGGCATCGAGCGTGACGTTGCGCATGGACCAGACGCCCATCATCGTCGCCATCGCCACGAAGAGCAGGACGATAAACTTGTTGCGCGCGGAGAATTCGATGAGCTTGTTAATCATCAGGAGCCTCCTACTTTTCGTCCGCGTATTTTGGGACCATATCCATGCCGCACTCGGGGCACCTGGCCGGCCCGTCCGACCTGTACTGAGGGTGCATCACGCTGTACCAGTAGAGAATTTTTCGCTTCCCTTTGGGCTGACGTACATACTGATCTGTGCTTGCGTCCGGCATCTTGTGCTTGGATTGATCCACAGTCTTGGGCTGGTGTTGCGAGTGGTCTTCCTGCGGCTGAGCTGCTTCAGGCTGATGTTGCGAATGGTCAACCGGAGCCCTCCCCTTACGCTGCGAGTCGTCTACCTGCGACGAGCCGCCTGGTGGCTGGGCACCACCATGTCCGCTGTGACTCGGCGTTCCCATCCCGCCGGATGCTGCCTTGAGTTTGCTTTCGGAATCGATGAGGAAGTTGCCCGACGTGACTATTCTCTCCCCCGCATTGAGTCCGCTCAGGACTATATAGTTGTCATCCATCTTCTGCCCGAGCTGAACGCGTCGCGGCTCGAAGTACCCGCCTTCGAGCGCGACGAAGACCACCTGCTCGGAGCCCGAATCCATCACCGCTTCCTGTGGCACGACGAGCTTCCTGCCATGATTAATGCTCAGTTCGACGTTGGCATACATATCAGGCTTGAGCGCCAGATTGGGGTTCACAACTTCCACACGCACCTTCAAAGTCCGTGTGGTATTATCCAGCTGCGGATAGATGTAAGTTACCTGCCCTTTGAACGCGCGGCCGGGCGCGTATGGCAGGGTGACTATGGCCGTCTGTCCGAGGGCAACATCCGCAGCCTCGTACTCGTAAATGTCAGCGAGGATCCACACGGTTGAAAGATCCACTATCGAGTAAAGGTCTGTGTCGGGCATCACACGCTGCTTGGGGTAGGCGTTTCGCGTAAGCACGATGCCGCTCGCCGGAGAAGGAAGAGTCAGGGCCTTGATCGGCCTTCCGGTCCGCTCGACCTCCTTGATCTGTTCCTCGCTGATGTCCCAGAGCTCAAGGCGCCTACGGGAAGACTCATAGAGCGACTCCGCGCCTGCTGTGGCCCCTTCGAATGAGCTTTCCGCCAACTCCCTTCTACCCTTAATCGCTAACAGGAACTCCATCTGGGTCTGGAGCAGGTCGGGGCTGTAGAGGCTCACAAGCGGCTGGCCCTTCTTCACCTCCTTGCCGGTGAAGTCAACGAAGACGTCTTCTATCCACCCTTCGGTCCGCGAGTGTACGTGCGCCACCTTCGTCTCGTCATAAGTGACGCGGCCAACTGCTCTGAGAGTTTTTGATACTTGCTGATATGAGACCGTGCCGTAGGTCACGCCGATGAGTTGCTGTTTCTCGGCGCTAATCTTTACCACGCCAGGCGGGAGGCTCGCCGCCTCGCCGCCATCTTCATAAACTGGCACAAGGTCCATCCCGCAATCGGGCGCAGTACCGGGCTTGTCAGATTTATAGGCGGGGTGCATCGGGTCCACCCAGTAGAGTATCTTCCTCTCCCCGCCCGATGCCGCCTGTTCAGAACTCGACTTCAAGAGCAGATCTCTGTTTAAGAAGCCGATCAACGCGATCGTGATCAGAATAAGCGAGAGGACAAGAGCGAAGATCCTCCTGGACTTTCGAGACGCGGCTTTGCTGTCGGCGGTTTGTACTTCGGCCGCTTTCGCTTCGGCGGACTGCGCCACTGTGTCTTGCTCCAGGTTCACAGCCTGTTCGACAGGCGTGGGTCCGGCGCTTGTCGCTTCGGGCAACTCTTCTACGGGTTCCCTGGGTTCATTTTCTATTTTCGATTCGTAAGTCATTTTCCGGTCCCTCCTGTAGAAGGCTTATAGGCCCTCAAACTAACTCCGACGAGCGGTTCCAGCTGGGCCACGGCTCTTTCGACATTGCTCACCTGCTCGTAGTAGCTGAGCTGGTAGTTGAGCAGGGTCACTAAATTGTCCATCAGAGTTAGAAAGTCCACCGTGCCGACTTCATAACCAGCGATTGCCGACTCAAGCGAGAGCGTCGATTGCGGTATAATCGTCGTCCCGTACAGCTTCGCAAGCCTCTCGGCGGTCGTGGCGGCGACGTGGCGGTCTTTCACACGGAACAGCAGCAGCGAGGTGAGATTCTCTAATCGCTTCTGCTCTGTGGCTTTGCTCGCCGCGGCCTCAGCGATAGCGGGGCGCTGCTTCTGGCCGAAGTATAGGGGGATGGTCACGCCGACGCTCACCCCGTACATGTCAGGCATGCCTGGCCTGTTCTGGTAGTTGAACTTCACGTTGAAGTCCGGGTACTTGCCCTTTTCGGCGAGTTCGACCCCGTACTGCTCGCGGTCAATCTTTCGACGCTGCGCTTTCAACGTTGGATAGTAAGCAAGCGCCAACTCGTTTAATTCTCCTAATGTCTGAGTGACGGGTTCGAGCTTCACATCCTCAGGCTTCCCGATGGGCCATTCCGTGTCGCGGTAAAGCAGACTGTTGATCTTCGCAACGGCCGTCTGCCTGCGCTGCTCAAGCACGGTTAGTTGATCTACGAGCTTTGAGATCTCGACCTGGGCCTTGAGCACGTCCTGCTGGATGCCTTTGCCTACGCTGTAGCGGGCCTCGGCTATCTTCGCGAATTTTTCGAGCAGGACTTTGTTCTTGTTTACCGTGTCAATCGCTTTATCCAGAAAGTAGTACTCGAAGTAAGCGTCTTTTACTTCGGCGACGACATTCAGCCGGGTCTGTTCGTAATTCCACCACTCGGACTCGGCTTCGGCGTGGGCCATCTTGCCCTGGAGCGCGCGCTTTCCGGGGAAAGGGATCTCTTGAGAGAAGCTGAGCATACGCGCGCTTGAAGGGTCGCCCTTCTGGATGTCGAAGGGCGGCACAGGATAGAGGTTTCCGGCGTAGCCATACTCAAGCATCGGGTCGGGCAGCGCCTTCGCCTGCGGAATGCGCGCCTGCACACGGTCGAAGCTGCGCTGCATCGCTTTGATTTCGGGGTTTTCGGCGAGCGCCTGCTCGATCAATTCTCCGAGCGAAACCAAAGGCGCTGAACCGGGTTTCACAGTGTTGTTTGCTGGAACACTCACCTCAACATTGGTTGAGGGGTGCTGTGCCAACACGGCCCAGTTATTCAGCAGCAAGATAGCAAGCGCCCAGGTAAATACATTTCGAGCGCGTATGAGTATCATCGTAAAAACTCCCTGCGACCGAACTAGAGCCGCAATAAAGCCATGGAGTTTCACATGCTGCGGAGAGCGTCCGCACAGAGCATGGATTAATAGACAGAATATGTATGTAGTGCGGCGAGGGAGTCTTTAGATAAGCAGGCAGGAATGTCTTATGTAGAGCGGGCGCGAGGGTGGAGGGTCATGGGTCCGTATCGCAGCGCTCACTGTCGCTGACACAACGGGCACAACAACAGCCGCGCCGCTTTCGGCTTCTACGTGCAGGTGCTGGTTAAGAGTGACGACAGGTCTTTCGTTCTGCTGGTGCGGCTGGCAACAAGTCAGGCCATGCGTGCCGGGCGATTGACTTTCCGTAACCGAAAAGTTGGTCAAAGAATGATCCTGTTCCGACTCATCGTTGCTTTCGCCGTGCATTCCCCCGGGCAACTCGCATCCGTGCGCACATTCGCAGCTTTCGTTTTGGCTTAAAGATTGGCAAATGCAGGCAATTGATGCCCAGGCTACCTGTGAAAAGGAAAGCGAGAACAGCAGACCCAATACCAAGAGCCACCGGGGCGTTCTACCGAGTCTCTCTTTTGATGTTTTCGCCCTTGCCATCACTTCTTGTACCAGCTTGATAGTTTACTACTCTGAAAAGTCAAAGGCTGTGACGTGAGTCACACCTCAGACATAAGGTCTATATTCAGTAAAAGGCAACAACCGTGCCATCTCCTATCTTGTTGTAACAACAATGTGGTAGAGTCTTGAGCTATGCAGACGTGAGTGAAACTCCTCAGCCAGGCTGCTGGATTTACCCCAAGCAGGTTGGCAAAGTTGGGAAGCCTTGGGCAGGTGAAGGCGGCTCCTTGCATAGAATCCGCTGTTAGCGATAACGAAGGGAGAAGGCTTTTCGGCCATGTTCAGTCTAAAGCAAACAAGCTTCGCATTCTTACTTATGTTTGCGCTAGTTCCCCTTAGCGCGTTCGGTCAGGGGGCAGCCAGTTCGGCTATTACGGTACAACTGATTGATTCTCCGGCCAGCGCCGGCAGCGGCCAGCCGAACTTGTATGCTGCTGCCGACGGCCGGGTCTATTTAAGCTGGATCGAAGCCCTGGACGAGAAGCGGCGTGCGGTACGTTTCGCCGTGCGCAAAGACGGTCAATGGTCAGAACCTCGCACAATTATCGAAGCAGAAGACTTGCTCGTTAACTCGGCGGATTTCCCTTCACTCGTTGCGCTCCCGGGCGGAGCGCTTGTCGCACACTGGCCTGTAAAAGGCGAGCCCGGCACTCATGCTTCCAGCATTCGTATCGCCCGGTCCTTGGACGGCGGCAAGACCTGGAGCCAGCCCGTAATCCCACACACTGATAGATCGGCGGTTGAGCAT
>DASTET010000096.1:0-4818 GCA_035709445.1 Blastocatellia bacterium
CCGACATCATTCAGTGAGCTGTCAGGTTGCCTTCGTCCCCTCTACCGGGCTAAGAGTCGGCTATATAAATTAGACGCAGCCCGCCAGGTTTGTGCTATTATCGCCCCCGCGTTCATTCAAAAAAATGAAAATTAATCCAAAATTTCATATAAAAGCCGTTCCCAGGCGCGGAGAGATGTGTGCTGCAAAAAAAATAAAGTGTAGACCTGTAAGCACTTAACCGGGCAGGTGAGCTTTTAGGAACGTGGTATGCAGATTGCCACCCCCGGCATATCTGGTAGCTCTTTAGGAAAGGCAGTTTTTACAAAGGTACTGAGCCATGAGAAACTCCCCTCACATGCTTAGGATCTCCAAGCTCAATACCGGTCATCCTCACTTTTTATAAAGCTACATTAGTTGATCAAGCCAGGGTGTTGCATTGATTGCTGTAGTACGTCAGGGCTGAGGCTGATGGTAAGAGCCAGCCGAAGTCCGTCAGCCTGTAGGCAGTTTTAGTTTTCTTGCTGTGACTTTTGAAGATAGCAGAGTCTGAGAGAAGCGAGTCTAGTCTGCAAACAACAACATTAAAAATGAATTCTGTTAAGTAAGGAGGTTCCAAATGAGGACCATCGAATTTAAGAAGTATGTTGCATCAGCAGTTACTTTGCTGATGCTTCTGATGACGGTTCCGGTGGCGGCTCTGGGGCAGACCGCCAACACGGGCACCATCACCGGCACGGTAAAAGACCAGGCGGGAGCAGTGGTGCCGGGAGCGACAGTTAAAGCTACAAACGTAGCTACCGGAGTTTCGCGAACAACTACGACGAGCGACTCGGGGACATACGAGCTTGCGCAGCTTCCGCCTGCCGAATACCGCGTGGAGGTGCAGGCGCAGGGGTTTGCCAGATATGTCCAGGAGCCGGTCACGGTTAATGCTTTATCGCGTGTTACAGTAGACCCTGAAATGAAGCCCGCCGGCGCTACCGAACAGGTGACCGTGACGGGCGAGACCGCGCCGCTTGTGGAAGCGAGCAAGACCGATGTGAGCGGCGTCATCGATCAGCGCAGGCTTGAGAGCCTGCCGGTCAACGGTCGGTCATTCGCTTCGCTGGCTGTCCTTATCCCCGGCGCAACGCTTCAGGGATCATTCGACCCGACCAAAGCCAGGGTCGGCACATTTTCAGTCGGCGGGTCGACGGGCCGCAATCTCAACGTCACTATTGACGGCGGCGACAACAAAGACAACGCCGTCGGCGGCATCCTCCAGAACTTCACCATGGAGGGGATTCAGGAATTCGCGCTCTCCACGCAGCGATTCTCGGCTGCAAACGGACGGTCGGCCGGGGCGCTGCTCTCGGTAGTCTCAAAGAGCGGCTCAAACGAGATACACGGGACGGCTTTCGGCTTCTTCCGGCACGACAAGTTCAACGCGAACGCGCCCAAGCTGCTGGCCGACGCCAACCCCAACCTGTTCGAAGAGGGTGATGCGGTGAAGCCGCCGTTTGACCGCCAGCAGTTCGGCGGCTCTATAGGCGGCCCGTTCGTCAGGGACAGGGCTTTCTGGTTCGGCACATACGAGCGCACCCGCGAGCGGGGCAATTCCATCGTTCCGACCTTTGCATTCAACGAGATCAAATTCCTCGAGCCGCTCGGCTACCAGGCCGTGAGGTTCTTGCCGCAACCGTTCAACGATCACCAGTACACGATCAAGACCGATTTTACGGCATCGAACAATCACTCCTTCACTTTCCGTTTTGCCGGTCAGAACAATGACGGGCTCAACGACCAGGCGGGCTTTCTCACCGTCTTCACCGACCTTTCGGGCGGCAACACGACCGAAAACGACCTCTACAACATTCTCGGCTCGTGGACCTGGACGGTGACTCCGCGCGTGGTAAATCAGTTCCTCTACCAGTTCTCGGATTTCGACAACCAGATCGGCGCGACTACCGATCTCACCAATATCTTTACGCCCAGCGGCATCACCGTCGGGCGCAACGGCAACGTGCCGCAGCGGACCATACAGCGCAAGAACCAGTTCCGCAACGACCTGACCTGGAACACCGGCAATCACGGCGTCAAGCTCGGCATCGACTACACGTGGATACCGACGCTCGGCGGACTGTTTGCCTTTCTTTCTTCGCCGGAGTATGACCTGAACTTTGAGCCGAGCGAGATTGCCACCAACCCGGGCATGTTCCCGCAGGGCTTCAACACGCCAGGCACGGTGGGGGCCATCTTCGTTGCGGGCGGAAACCCCCGGTTCGACCTGCGCAACGGCGCGGACCAGCTCTCCTGGTACGTACAGGACGACTGGAAGATCACCCCGCGATTCACAATGAACCTCGGTCTGCGCTACGACGTCGACTGGGGCTTCGTAGATTCGGAGAACCAGGTAAACAACCGCACCTTCCGCGCATTGCAGATCATCGGCAGTCCCTATGGGCAGAGGGTCGTCGAAGACGACACCAACAACTTCTCCCCGCGCATAGGGCTGGCTTATGATGTGAAGGGTGATGCTCGCTCGGTCATACGCGCCGGGTACGGCATATACTACGACCAGTCCTTCCTGAACGTGCCGCTGTTTGCCGTCCAGCTCGCGAACGAGGAGATATACGGGTCGATAGCGGAGTTTGGCGATTTCAGCCTTGCGACGCCTCCTCCTCCGTTCCCGCGCCCGTTTACCAACCCTGTGGCGCCGATAACCGGTCGTCTTATCGATCCGGACTTCGAGGCCCCTTACTCGCAGCAGTTCAACGTCGGCTACGCGCAGGAGCTTTGGAGGGACGCGGCAATCGAGTTCGATTACGTCCACATCCTCGGGCTGCACGAATTCACCCAGCTCGACATCAACGCGCGCATAGGGCCGCTCGTAGGCGCGCAGCGGACTTCGCCGACGCAGCCCAGGGTGCTCACCCCTCTGTTTGCGGCCCACGCCGCCGAGCTGATAGCCGAGTTCGGCATAGCGACCCCGTTTGCGGGGATTCGCGTGGCGCAGTCGGACGGGCGCTCTTTCTACGATGCATTCACTGTCGCCTTCAAGAAGCGGTATTCGAACAAGTACCAGCTCAACGCCCACTACACGCTGTCGAGAGGCAAGGCGTGGTTCGGGCAGATAGCCGACTTCGGCGTTCAGCCGTCGAACCCGTTCAACAAGTTTGACGAGAATGCAGACTTCGGCTTCACGCACGAGGACGAGCGTCACCGCTTCGTGATATCGGGCGTGTTCGATCTACCCTGGGGCATACAGGTCGCGCCTGTCCTCCAGCTTTCGTCGGCGCGGCCCTACAGCATATTCCCCGATCCTTCGATCGGCGGGCCTGACATAAACAAGGACGGCGTCGGCAATGACCGCGAGACTCGCGACGGCAACGACCAGAACAAGCTGCCTCCGAACACCGAGCGCGGGGATGATTTCAAACAGATCAATCTTCGCGTCTCGAAGTACGTAAACTTCAACGACCGCGCGAAGCTCGGATTGTTCTTCGAGGCGTTCAACCTCTTCAACACGGGCAATTTCGGGAACTCGTTCGACGGGACAATCGGCAGCCCGAACTTCGGGAAGCCGGTCAACTTCTTCGGAGCCACGGGCTTTTCCGAGCCTATAGGCATTCCGTTCCAGGCGCAGTTCGGCTTCCGCTTCAGCTTCTAAACGAAGCCGCGAAGAGTTGCGTTTATCAGGCCGGGGCTATCGATAGCCCCGGCCATTTTGCTTGCGCGGGCTCGTTCGATTCGTATTGCCCGGCAGGTTGCCGAGGCACTAGAATGTTGTTTCCGCAGATTGATCTGAGCTACTTTCAATAGGTCGGTTTTCTTTTATCCTTGGTGGACTGTAATCGCTTTTTTTGAACATGACACAGAGAGCAGCAGCGTCCTGCCTTTATCTCGACGGAGGCGGCTATGATCAAGACCTGTTTGATGCGGTCCGTTTTTCTTTGCCTGTTCTTTCTGGCCTGGGGCGTGACGAACGCGGAGGGGCAGCACACGCTTCAGGGCAGGGTGGCATTGCCCAACAACGCCCCGCCCGCGAACGCGGTCAAAGTGACGCTGACCTTCAACGGCATACGCGTGCACGAGACATTTACCGATCTGAGCGGGCGCTTCTCGTTTAGCGGGCTCAAGCGCGGCACCTACCAGCTCACGGCCGAAGGCGACGGCCAGCAGTTCGAGACCACAAGCGTCTATGCCGAAGTGGCCGCATTCGCAAACGCGCCGCAGGTCTTCACGCAGAACATACAGCTCAGGCTCAAGCGCGGAAAGCAGACGCCCGTCGCAGCCGTCGTGTCGGTCGATGAGCTTGAATCGAGCATACCCGACCGCGCGAGAAAAGAGCACGATAAGGGTCTCAAACAGGCCAGGGATAATAACCCTGAAAAAGCTATAAAGCATTTTCAGGAGGCCATTCATCTCTATCCGCAATACTACCTGGCGCACATCGCGCTCGGCGACCAGTACGCAAAGCTGCAACGTTATGACGAGGCGATGGACGCATATCAAAAAGCGGTCGAGATGAGATCGGACAGGGCCGAAGCGCACACCGGCATAGGCGTCACGCTGGTCAAGCAGAAGAGATACGCCGACGCGCTCGCCCCCCTGCGCCGCAGCATCGAGCTTGATAAACGGTCCTCTACGGCATTCCTCTTTCTCGGCCTCGCCGAGATGATGACCTCGGATTATCAATCTTCAGAAACGAACCTGCTCAGGGCTTATGAAATAGACCGGCCCACAATCGCTCATATATACCTGGCAAATCTTTACGACCTGAGAGGGGAGCCTGAGAAGGCCGTCAAACACCTGGAATCGTTTCTTAAAGAGAACCCGAATTCTCCGAACTCGCGT
>DASTET010000097.1:0-2545 GCA_035709445.1 Blastocatellia bacterium
GGGCAGATATTCTCGGCATTGTTCAGAGCATGGCAATTCCAGTTGCCAGCCCGTTTGTCCACGGAGGAAGATTAGCATAGCGAGTCGGAAGATTCCATTATGCAGGGATGTTTGCAAGCAGCCATAAACCACAAAGGACACAGAGCTATTTGCAATTGCTTTTTCTTCCTCTGTGTCCCTCTGTGGTTATTTCTCCTCTCATTACAGGCGGTATTACTCTGGGCTAGCGGCTTGCCTTGATATCGTAGGCCCACAAAGTCTCGTTGTCTCGAATGTAGAGCCTTCCATTTGCGATGACCGGATAGGTCCACGCCTTCTCGGGCATCGGCCCGAGACGTCTACGAGTCGGCTGCGCAGGCGGGGTGAATCGGCCCTTTTCGCGGTATGACTCCGGGGTAGCCTCAACAAGCGCGACATCTCCATTCTCGCCGTGAATGAATAGAAGCCCGTCGGCATAGGCTATCGAGCCCCTGCCTATACACTCGGCCTGCCATTTCACCTTGCCTGTAGTGAACTCAACCGCGACAAGGCCCTCCGAAGCCGTGCCGTAAAGATAGTCGCCGACCAGCACCGATCCGCCGATGCTGCTCGGAAGCCCGCGCGCGAAATAGACCTGCTCTGCGGCGACCCCGCCGCCGTCAGCTTTCAATCGGACGACTCCTCCTCCGACTGCGTGCGCGCCGCCGTACACATACCCGTCACGAGCGACAGGAGTCACCATCTGAGCCATACCCTTGACCGGCTCCGCATAGCGCCAGAGGAACTGACCGGTCTTCGCATCGACCCCGACTATGCCCTTGCTTAAAAACTGCACATATTGTTTGCGGCCTCCGGCTTGAACTACAATCGCCGACGCATAAGCCGCGTTCTCGCCGCCTGGGATGGCCGATTTCCAGATGACCGCGCCCGTCTTTTTGTTGAGCGCCAGCATAGTGGCCTCCGCCCCGCCGGGGGTTACGACGACGACGTCGCCATCAACAAGCGGAGACTCCGCATAGGCCCAGGCGCCCGGCTTCCCGCCGAACTCTTTACGGAGGTTTCGCTGCCACCGAATCTTGCCGGTCCTTGTTTCGAGACAGGTGAGGTCGCCGTTCGAACCGAGCGCGTAGATAAAATCTCCATCAACAGTCGGGGTTGACCTCGCCTTCGCGTAGAGAAAGTCTTGAGGGTTGCCCACGTTGCCGACGCGCGTTGTCCAGACAGGCTTTCCATCGACGGTTGAGAGGGCCTGGATAAACTCATTCTCAAAGCCGCGATTGCTCATCAGGTATATTCGCGTCCCGACAACCGCCGGCGTTGAATAACCGTCTCCGATGTCGTTCAGTTGCCAGAGGAGCTTCGGTCCCCCGGCCGGCCATTGTTTAAGGAGACCTTTATCATGTGATATCCCGTCACGTTGCGGGCCTCGCCACTGAGGCCAGTCGGAAGTAGAAGCAGGCTTGCTGGCCGATTCCGTAACGGACACGGATGAGAAGCACAAACAGAGTACTGCAACGGTGAGTAGTAATTGCGTCTTCACTGTCTTCCCCTTTTACATCTGTAACTGACTCTGGAACTTGCTTCCTTCACAGGTACGATCAGTTTAGCCAAATGTTCTGCCACACGGGGCGCGGGCCCTTCGGTGACCCTTCTGGATCAGCAAGAAGTGTGCAATGCAGATAAGAAACTGGAGCGGGGCGCTTACTCAGTTCGCGATCATCTTCAAGGGGAGAGTCGCGATGCGTGGACTCGGAATTTAATCTACACAGAATCCAACATAGGCTCTAAAGGGATCAAAACCTTAGATGTCCATATATCCGGCCATGGTTAATTCCCCTGAGAATTCGTGCGCGCGCTCCTTACACAGGCTTACTCCCGGGATTACTTCTTCTGGTTTTTCGGCACTCTCACCATCACCGTCTCGCTCGACGCATTATTGCTGTTGTCTGTGCAGGTTATGGTAATCCTATAGACCCGCCCCTCGCCCTTGCCTGCCCGCTCAGCCCGCAATCTTACGTGATGGGCATCCTCGACCTCCCAATCGGGAGCCGTGTCGCCGTCACCTGTGCCATTGATCGGCTCGTTGCTGGCTACACTCAGAGTGCAATCAGGGGAGGCGTCTTCGTTGTCGCTGACCTGGTAATTGACTGTCACCGTGACAAGGCGATGGTCAGGCGGCCACAGCACAGGCTTATCCACTGAAACGGCGGTGATGCTGGGTGGCATCGTGTCCGCCGGGCTCAGGGCGGAGATGGCTATCCCGACCGGGGAACTTCCGACGGCTATCGTATCAATCACGGCGTTGGTCGCCGTAGCAATCACCGAAACTGTGTTGTCAGATTGATTCGTCACATAGGCACGTGACCCGTCCGGGGTGATCGCCACTTTTGTGGCTGTGTCTCCGACACCGATGGTGGCAATGACGGCGTCGGTCGAAAGGTCAATAACCGAAACGGTGCGGGAGACTTGATTGACCACGTAGGCGCGCAGGCCATCAGGCGTGATTGCTATGCCCGTCGGATGCACCCCAACCGCTATAGTGCCCATCACACTGTTGGACGCCGTG
>DASTET010000098.1:0-10762 GCA_035709445.1 Blastocatellia bacterium
CGGTAAGGCCCTATGCCGCGACCGGCAAGCGACTCCTGTCGGCCTACGCCCGTCGGCTCGGCAGCTTCGGCGAATACTGGCGAATCGATAAAGCTGCTCTCCTGCTCGTGGGCGGCGATGAGCCTCTCGGCATCCGCGCGCAACTGCTCGTCGTCGCCGCACGCATCTGCCAGATATTCGGCTCGCGCTTCCGCTTGCAGCTCTACGGCCTCATGGAAGATTGCCTCAAGTTTTTTCCATCGCTCAGGCGTCATCACTGTTCGTTGCTTATCTCGCTTCTCAGCCAGGCCCGCGCCATGCTCCACTCGCGCTTGACCGTCGCCGGAGAAATCTTGAGCGCCTCTGCCGTCTCCTCTATCGTCAGCCCGCCGAAGTATCTTAATTCCACAACACGCACCTTCTGCCGGTCGAGCGCCTCAAGACGCCGGAGCGCATCATCGAGCGCAAGCAGGTTGACATCGCGGCTTTCGGCCAGGCGGTCGGCTGCTCCCAGCGACAGCTTGTACTCGCCCCCTCCGCGCTTGGCCGCCTGGCGGCTTCTCGCGTGCTCGACCAGTATGTGCCGCATACGCACGGCTGCTATGCCGAAGAAGTGCGCCCGGTTCTGCCAGTCTATCTCTATATCGCCTACGAGCCGCAGGTATGCCTCGTGAACCAGCGCGGTCGGTTGAAGCGTATGACCGGGGCGTTCCTGGCGCATGTAGTAATTGGCCAGACGCCGCAGCTCGCTATATACCTGAGGCAACAACTCACCGAGGGCCGCATCGTCGCCGTTGCGCCACCTGATGAGTAACTGGGTTACGCTTGCCGTGGGTGTCACTGACTTCCTCTATCTGAAAGCCGACCAAAAAGCTCAATTCGGTTGAGCCGATTCGCCGCGAGTTTTCGCCTTTCAGAGTGAGGCGATGACCACAACACTAATTGGGGAATTGGTGATAATAGTGACTTCGACTCACCGTCGGATACTTTAGGCCATCGCCTCGGCAAAATCAATCAGGTCGGAAGGAGATAAAGTATGTTCAAACAAGGGTTCAGCCGCATAAGCATCGCAGTCTGCCTGTTGGCGATGGCTGCTCTGATACCTTCGCCCCCGGCCAGAGGAGAACAGGGGCAGGGAGAAATCCTGACCAGCGCAGACAACGGCAGCTCGAATCAGAAGCCGAGAGTCAGCGTTCACCCCCTTCTTATATTCTCCAATCAAGCCCTTATACCGGGCGGCGGATCGATGCTCGTCAGGTCGAGGGATGGGGTCTATATGTCATTGAACTCGGCAGGTCTCACACCGGGAACGGCTGTGACGGCCTGGTGGGTCTTCTTCAATAATCCGAAAAAGTGCGCCACCTCGCCTTGCAGCGTGGCCGATCTCTCGAACGCCGACGTGCAGCCGTCGCTCGTCAACGCGACGGGCCGAATTGTAGGGGCGGACGGAACTGCTGATTTCGGGGCGTTCAAGGCCGTAGGCGATACGACAGGCGCTTTCACCGGCACGGGTCTGTTAAACGCGATGAAAGCGGAGATACATCTGGTGGTCCGCTCGCACGGGCCGGCTATTGTCGATGATGACGCGCAGCTCGCACAACAGCTCAGCCAGTTCAACGGCGGCTGCCCGCCGAACACGTGCGCGAACCTTCAGGTTTCAATTCATCAGCCGTAGAGATTAACCACGGATGAACACCGATAAACACGGATTCTTTCTATCTGTGTCAATCTGTGTTCATCTGTGGTTTCCGATATCAAAAGAGGTGAAGGTATGAAAAGGATACTGACCATATCGCTAATACTAATTCTGTCGATGCTGATCAATTTCACGCTCATTATCGAGCCGTCGTCTGCGGCAAGCGTTACGACGCCGGTGCAGTCGCCGCTCCCGGACCCGGTGCGCCAGCTTCCCGGACTCGATACGCTCACCTTTTACATCCAGAATAGCTTATTAGGCGGACCCACTCCGTTCACGTTTGCCGTTAACAGCATTGCGCTGACGGGGCGACGCGCCGACCCGCTCAGCGCCGCCAGCTCCGATTTTGTGGGTTTCGAAGGAGTCGAGTTCGATGACGTCTTCTATTCCGACGCGGACGGGACCTTCAACGCGAACGGGCGCTACGTCACCATCGAATCGGTTTACACCCGTTCGGATAATGCCGGGTTGCGTCTAGCGGAGGTGGAGTTGAACTTCGCAGGCGGGCGCGTGGATCATTTCAATCAGGTGGCCAGCTTTGTGAGGCTTGGCGGAACGCCGGGAACGGAAAGAAATGCAGTTGATGGCAATCTGTCAACCAACGCCCAACTGGGCAACACGGTAGGTCAAACCCAGCGGCTCCGCCTGACTCTGGGCTTTTTTTCCGAGACATCCGGAGAATGCTCCTATTCCATCTCGCCGACGAGTCAGACTTTCTCCAGCTCCGGCGGGCAAGGCGTCATTACCGTCACCGCGCCGGAGGGCTGCGCGTGGAGCGCAAGCTTTCACAGTAACCCGTCCTTCATCCGCCCCACATCGCTGGTCGAGGGGTCGGGGAACGGCTCGTTGAGCTTTAGTCTAATGGGGAATATTCTCTCCTCCGATAGCCGCACAGGGACCATTCAAATCCACAGAGACAACCTTTCAGGGCCTGTGGTGAAGACGTTCACTGTGACACAGGGGCCTTTCAACTGCCCGGACTCGGTCTACTCGATCTCCCCCACATATATCAACATAGACCATGACGACACCATGGTCTCCTTTAATGTCACGGCCCCGGACGACTGCGTCTGGGAGCCGACAAGCAAAGCGCCGTGGATCAGCGCGTCTCCTAACAGTCCGCAGGGGAGAGGGAGCGGTTCCGTTTCCCTTCAAATTCAGGGAAACAACGGCTCGTGGCGTTCGGGCGGTGTCGTCGTCGCCGATAAAGTGTTTACAGTCTATCAGAACTCCCCGTCCTGTCCGGTGGAATACATATGCGTCTTCTTTCCAACAGCCTGTATAGGGTCGGGAGCCGCCACGCTCGCCTCGGCGCGCGGCTTTCGTGACAACGTGCTGGCGAAGACGCCGCGCGGGCGCCGCTACACGCAGCTTTATTATCAGTTCTCCTCCGAAGCCGTGCAGGTAATGCTGCTCAACCCTATGCTCATCCTGCGCTCGCGCGAGATGATGGAACGCTACAAGCCCGCACTTGAATCGATGGTCAAAGGCGAGACGGTCACGCTCACCGAAGGCGACCTCGATGAGATCGACGCTTTCCTCGACGGCCTTGCAGCGAAGGGCAGCGCCCAGTTTCAGGAGGCCGTCAAAGACGTGTGCGCCGAGATGCGCGACCCGCAGATGCACGCGGAGCTCGGCATAACCTTGACCAGGGGGCCGAGGCGCGAATCGCCTTCTGGCAGCCGGATTCAAGCCGTCAAGCAGATGGGCGGTCTCTTGCTCCTGCTCGGCGCGGGCGGGCTGCTCTCTTACGGTCTGACCGGCAGACGCAGAAGGCGGCTCGTCAGATATGGCCGGCTGCTGCTGGCGCTGACGCTCGGGCTTTCGGCCATTGTCAACGCTTCGGCATTGCCCGCCTCATCCGGTGCACAACTCGCGCCAGCCTCTTCTGCATTGTCTTACTCAACCTATCTGGGCGGGGGAGGCGTGGATGGAGGCAACTCGATTGCCGTCGATTCGGCGGGCAACAGCTACGTTGTGGGTTTCACCGATTCGATAAACTTCCCGCTGGCCAACGCCGCACAAGCAAGCTTTGGCGGGGGTCAGCAGGATCTCTTCGTCGCAAAATTCAACCCTGCTGGCGGGCTCGTCTACTCGACTTATCTTGGCGGAGACGGCCAGGACAGCGGAACGAGCATCGCCGTGGACAAGCAGGGCAACGCCTACATCACAGGCTTTACGACCTCGGCGAACTTCCCAACACGAAACGCGCTGCAACCCGAAAGGCGCGGCCCTTTCGATGCTTTTGTAGCAAAGCTCGATCCGGCGGGCGCGCTGGCTTACTCCACCTATCTCGGCGGCAGCGGAGGCGAGCACGGAAGCAGCATCGCTGTGGATTCATCCGGCGACATCTTCGTGGCCGGGATCACTCAGTCGCACGACTTTCCTCTCGCTAACGCCTTTCAGGGTTTGTACGGCGGGACTGCCGATGCCTACCTAGCCCGGATCAACGCAGCAGGCACGCGGCTGGTCTACTCGACCTATCTGGGCGGGGCAGGGGCCGACGCAGCCAGCAGCATTGCGGTCGATGCGGCGGGCAACCTCTATGTGGCTGGCGTAACCATGTCGCCCAACTTTCCTACCGCCGATCCGTTGCAAACCCGTCTCGGAGGGTTCTTCGACTCATTTGTGGCGAAGCTGAACCCGGCGGGCACGCGGCTGATCTATTCGACATACCTGGGCGGGAGCGGTGAAGACCGCGCACTGCGAATAAGCGTTGATAATGGAGGCAACGCTTACGTCACGGGGGATACCGATTCGCCGAACTTCCCGACCGTGAACGCCGCGCAGTCGGCAAGCGGCGGAAGCAGTGATGCGTTCGTGACGAAGATCAATGCGACGGGCTCGGCCCTGCTCTATTCGACATACCTTGGCGGGAGCGGGATTGATGGCGGCGCGGCCATCGCCGTAGACGATGCAGGACATGCCTATGTAACAGGCTTCACCGCGTCAGCCGACTTTCCGATGGCCCTATCTCTTCAGCCGATGTTCGGGGGCGGCTATGATGGGTTCGTGGCGCGGCTCAACCCCACAGGTGGGGCGTTCGATCAGTCTTCATACCTGGGAGGGAGCGGGATAGATTCTGCGTTCGGCGTTGCGGCGGCCCCCTCCGGCGTCGTCTTCGTGATGGGCGTGACCGATTCGACAAACCTTCCGACTGCCAACCCGTTTCAGCCCGGTAACGGGGGAGGAGGATCGGACATATTCCTGGCAAAGATAAAGCAAGGCCCGGCAATAACGAGAGCGGCGAACCGGGGCAAGCACCTTATCATTACCGGAAGCGGATTTGAGCCGGGGGCGGTGATCCTGCTCGACGGCGACGAGCAGAAGACGATCTACAAATCCGGCTCATCTCTGAAAGGCAAGAAGGCAGGTCAGAAGATAGCGCCGGGCGAAACGGTCCGATTGCACGTGAGAAATCCTGACGGGACTACATCTGCCGAGTTCCTCTTCACAAGATAACAGGGAGCAGGGGTCGGGGGGCAGGGATTTATGATCAATTGCTCGTTGAATGCTGAACTATCAATCACCGACATATTTGGTTACCAGCAACCGACCCCTGACCCCCGACCCCTGGCTCCTGGCCCCTGCTCATCTCGTGAGCGTAAATGGCGGGCTCGACCCGCCGTCGGGGTTTATCACTCTTATCTCGACTGGCGTGCCCTGAGGGAGCGCGCTTGCGGGAACAGTTGCTACTACCTTTTCCTGGTTCTGTCCTTTGACTTTGGCCTTGTAAAGGCTGCGGCCTACAGCTATGACAGCGCCCTTTACAAACCCGGTGCCCGTGATTGTCATCTTGCCGTTTCCGTTTTTGTACTTGACCTGAGAGAGGACGGGCCTGGAAAAGTTCGGCTCGACGGTGATCGCACCTGTGGCGTTGAGCCGCCCCCCTGTAATTATGAAGGGTTGAAGCCTGTCGAGTTTATCGACCCCTTCAAGTATGCGTCGCTTTATAGCCACAGCGTGGTCCGACGGATACTTCGATTTCACAAGCGCCGCAACCCCGGATACGAAGGCCGCCGAGGCGCTCGTCCCGTCTATCTCATCGTACCAGTCTTCGGGATTCTCCGATCTGGAACAGCCCAGGCAATTGCCGCGCGCAAGCGTCGTGAGCACGAATACGCCTGGGGCTGTCAGGTGGACCGAATTGACGCCGAACCCCGTCTTGATCGTGAAGAAATCGCCTACGGGGTGCCACAGGTCGTCGGCGTAGTCTGACGCCGCAACCACTATCTGGTTCGGTAACTGGAACGCGCCCGGATAGACCTTGCTGAAATCGTTATTGAACCCGTCATTGCCCGCTATGCAGACCAGCAGCGCGCCTGCGTCGTTCGTAGCGGTCACCGCATCTCTGAGCGCCTGCGCGTGAGATTCGGGCACGAGCCCCGGAATAAACAGAGTCCTCCAGCTTGCGTTTATGATGTGCGCCCCGGCGGCTATCGAATAGAGCAGGGAGCGGGCCGCATCGGCAACCGTCGCGTCGAAGTCCTCGGGGTCCGGGCCTGTCTTTTTGAAGAACCTGACAGGCATTATCTTCGACTGGCTTACACCGCTTATGCCTATGCCGTTATTGATCTCGGCTGCGATTATGCCCGACATCTGCGTGCCGTGGCCGGTCACATCCGAAACGTCCGGGTTCTGCTCCGCGACGTTGTAGCCATGCACATCATCGACATACCCGTTACGGTCATCGTCTATCCCGTTCCCCGGCACCTCGCCCGGATTGGTGTAGATATTCCTGGCGAGATCAGGATGGGTCATGTCTATGCCGGTATCGGTTACGGCTATGATGACATCAGGGCTGCCGAGGGATATGTCCCAGGCGTGGGTCGCCTTTATATCGGCGTCGAGATAAGAAGGCTGTCCGTCGACGCCGATGCCGAGATTCCTGAGCGGCCATTGCCGGCTGAAGTATTGGTCGTTCGGCAGCAGGGAGGCCGTTTCAACACGATAGTTCGGCTCGGCATACTCGATAGCCGGGCTCTGTTTGAGATCGGCTATGACCGATTCGATGTCGGATTCGGGATCGAGCTTGAGCAGGAAGATGCGGTCGAGCCCGCGCGCGGAAATTATCTCGGATACTCTTTCATTTGCTGTGCGACCGGCGATAGGCTCGATTGAGCGAGTCTTCAGACCGAACTCTCTCTCTCCGAGCGACCGAGCGTAGGCCATCAAATGATCCTGTCCGCCGCCAGTCTGTGACTGTGCCACCCCCGCTTTTAGCTTTATTATGATCTCGCCGGGCGCATACCCTTGTGCGCGGCGAGCGGGCTTGAGGGCCGATGCCTGCGACATCGGCAGCAGCGTCAATAGTGTGAGGGCCAGGGCTAAAAAGAGAGTCTGAATTCTTTTCATAGCGTCGCAGTGAGTCCTCAAGTTCAATAAACAAGCCTTGCTTATAACCGAACCGGGGGCCTTTTTCAATAGAAAGATTGTAGTAAATATAAGCTGCGATTCATAAATTGGAGATTAAATAACCGCAGAGGAATAAAGATACTCCTCTGCGAATCATATGCTCTTTCTCGACCGGGAGCTGAATGGCGCGGGTTCTCTCCGCTACCTGAACTCTATCGCGACGGCATCCCCGGCAAACCTGGACTCTCCCTGCTTTACGGGCTTGTAGTGTATGATCGCGGGCATGTTTATAGGCCCGCATGCTATGTTGACGTCGGGTTGAGATTCGCGCCTGTAAAATGCGAGCTTGTTCGGGTCGCTCACCAAGAAGCGCGAGAGCTTGTCGCCGGCCTTGAATGCGATAGTGATCCCCCTGCCGTCGCATTCGATGGCGGCCATAACCCCGCTCATCGTCTCAGTCCCCGCGAGCTTCACCAGAGGCTCTTCGGTCGAATCCGGCCTCGCATCCGAGGGAGAGCGGGTGTGGCCGGCGGGCGCCGTTGCTGACGGCTGCGGCGCCGGGCTGGTATAGCTCTCTATAAGTTTTATTAAAGACTCGGCAGCCGTCTTCAACGACCGGTCGACATCAGCGGCGAGCAACGGCTCCAGGTTCTTTTTCGCCGATGCGTAATCGCCGGCCTTGACCTCTAGTTGCGCAAGCATCAGCGCGTAGTGCTTCTTCTGCGGCTGAAGCTTAATCGCGTTCCGCATCGACACAACACCTTCGTCGAGGCTCTCGCCGCTTTCGAGCGAAACCTGGCCGAACAGGTCATAAGAAGGCGCAAATCCGGGCGTAAGCCTTATAGCCTTCCTGAGCAGCTCGTGGACGGTCTTTGCGACATCGCTCTTCATGGAGAGGGCAGTCTCGACCGACTCATTGTAGAGCGCTTCGGCGTAGTAATAATATGCTAGGTGATTGCGCGAGCCGCGAGCGGTCGCCTGTTTGAAGTGCTCTCCGGCCTCCCTGTATTTCCGGCGTCTTATGGCGATAATCCCGAGGCCTTCGTGGGGGCCAGGCAGTGAAGGGTCGATAGCAAGCGCCTGCTTGAAGTATGTCTCGCTTTCGTCTATGCGGTGTGTGCGCAGCAAGAGGTTTCCGAGGTGGTACTGGACCTCGGCCTCAGCGAGCGGCCGCGCCGTCACCTCGCGCTCGCCGTCGGTGCTGTCCAAAGTGTAGACGACCACGCTGTAGGTCCTGTTGCCGATGTACCGGCGCAGCTCTTTCTCCATCGTCGCGTAGTCGGTCTTGAACGCCTCCTTGAAGGCGCGGTCCAGGTCCGCCTCGCTTTCGAGCAGCTTGATGAAACGAACCAGTTGAGGCTGGCGTGCGCTCTTGTCGCCGTACATGAGGTAGTGAAGCAGCGCCCAGGACTGCGCGTAGAATACGCCTTGCTTGTCGCGCTCGTTGTATTCGGGCGAATCGTGGCCGACCTTGAAGAGGCTTTCGAGCGGGAGGAACTTGCTCTGGCGCAGGAAATGGACATGCTCGTCGAGCGGTGCGCCAAGTGTCACCTCGTTCTTCTTAACCATGAAGCTTGAGAACAGCTCCGCAACTCCCTCGTTCAGCCACGCAGGCCAGGGTCGCGCCGTGTAGCTCGTCAGCAGGTGCGTGTATTCGTGGTAGATCACGCTGAGCGGGCGCAACTGATCGGCCTGGATATTGAGGGCTATTATGTTCTCGTCCTCGCCGCGCTGAAAGTAGCCTGCGATGTTGGCAGGCTTGCCGCCGTAGAGAGGCTTGAAGGGCTTAAACGAGCTGTCGTTCTTGAATACAACGACCGTGACCGGGACCGCCGAGTCCGCCCGCGTGTTGTACAACTTCGAGAAGACGAAGCGAAACTGTTCGAGTTTCAGCGCAAGCTCGCGAGTCTCTTTCTCATCGGCGTTGCTGACTATATTGAAGTTCCTGGTGCGCAGGTTTATCCAGTTGTCTTTAGCAAGGACCGGCGACGCCGAAAGCGCGAAAAGCGCAAGCGCCAGCGTGACTTTCAAGACGGATAATCTCATAACTGTTGCTCCAGTGATTACAACCGCAGGTCGAGGGGCAAACTAACTCAGCGTGCTCAACTCAATCTCTATCTCCCGCCGTGCGACCTCGCGCTCAAGCAAGAACGGGGGTGCGGCGCGCTCGCGGCACTCTTCCGGCGTGAGACGGCAACGCTCGCAGGTGCCGTCTATGACGAGCCGCGTTATTGCCGGGTCCCTGGCGAACCGGACCGCGCGCTCGAATTCTTCATCGCATCGAAAACCGAGCGATACGCTCGAAGTGGCCGAAGGCTTCAGCGCGAGGTGGCGGGCCATGGCGATGCAAAGGAAGCGCGCGTCCGTGTCGAGGAAGCGCGAAAGCTGCGCGTCGACTAAAGGCTCATCTATCCTATCGCCATCTGCGCACCCGCGCTCAAGCTCCTGTAGCACCCCTATAGCTAGCCAGCGGCGGCAATAATGCTCGTTTACGCCTGTGCCGCCGGGTATGAAGACATGCGACATGTTGAGGTGCTTGACCAGGTTGAAGCAATTTCCCTCGTGGTTGAACCGCAAAAAGTGCAGCTTGAATCCGAAGAAGCGAGGCAGGACTTCGGTGAGACGGTACATGAAGACTTCAGGCGTGACCTGGTATCGCTCGACCAGCGCGCGAAACCTGGCAGGCTCCCAGCGTTCGAGCGAAAAGAACTTCCTCATATCGGAGATAACGCGGTCCTTGTTTACGAGCAGCGCCCCGGCGAAGTACGAAGCCTTGAAATCGTTGAGCACCTGCTCGAATGAGTCGACTCGCTCCGGGGCCGAAGTCATCGCCCGCTCCTTCAGCCCGAGCACGCGGTAGCCTATCTCTCGCGCCAGTATGAATTTTCTCTGCCGCTCCGACAATGCCGGGTTGATCAGAAGTTGCGGGCGCGAGTCCTTTCGGTCGATCAGTATGGAGCGAAAATGCAGGAGTCGCGGGTGCTCGGCCAGACGCCGGTCGTCAAGCTGATAATCGAAGCGGCGCTCGATCATCGCTTGCAGGTCTTCACAGGTGGGCGTGGGGTCGGCTTTGATCCCCGCCTCCCGGGCGAACTCGTCTACAGATTGCTCTATGTCGGGAAAATAGTTCTCGTGAAGCTCCTGATAAGACCTGAGCGCCGAGCGAAACAGGTGCTCCACTCCGATATTGTACTGCTCGGCAATGCCCAGCAGCGCATTCACAAGCGCGCTCGCCTCGGCTGGCTGGCGGGTCAATAGCTCTACCACCTGCGCGGGCGATATGCCGAACATGTGATAAGGGAAATTGTGTAGCACGGGCGAGGCCAGAAAGCTCGCCAGCGGATTCAGCTCCTCGTTGAGCCTTATCGAGACAAGGTCGTCGTAGCTTCGGCCGAGCGCCTCGGCCATGCGAGCGATCTTTTCGGCCTTGGGATACTTCTTGCCGTGCTCGATCTCCGTCAGGTAGGAGACCGATAGCCCCGTGCGGGCGGCGAAATCGGTGAGCGATAGCCCTTTCTGCTCGCGGAACTGCCGAAGCTTCATCCCGAATATCACTTTGTGGTTGAGGCCCATTAGTTATTCCCTGAGCAGCCTCTTCATTATAAGTCTAGCGAGTCTGGCGAGTCTAGCGCGTCTAGCGAGTCGCTTCGGAGACAGACAACGATGGAATCAGGTAGATGCTCATCGATCGGCACCGTCAGGAGCGGGACGCGCCAGACTCGCCAGACTCGC
>DASTET010000099.1:0-2876 GCA_035709445.1 Blastocatellia bacterium
TTCGATCCCCGGCTCGCAAGGTCGATGACGAAGTTATGCTTCTGGCCGTCCCAGTAGTGAATCTCGAAAGTCGATTCGCTCGCCAGGTCCTCTTCGTGATAGACGCTCCCGCGCCCTTTCAGGTAAGCGATCTTCGACCCGTCGGGCGAGAAGACCGGATTGGCGTACTGATCGCCGACGATCGTTATCTTTCTTGGGTGCGAGCCGTCGGCGCCCGCGACCCAGACCGCGCCCTTTTCGTCGTCCGACCACGTGACATAGACGATACGCGAGCCGTCCCGGCTCAGTGACGGCGAGTACTCAAGGTATTCGGACGAGGTCAAACGAGCCGGCGCGGCGTCGCCTGTCTTCACATAGAGCTTGCCGAGCGCATTGTAGATCACCCGGTCGCCCGATCGCTTTGCCCATCGAAGCAGTCGCGCCGTGTCGCGGTCGGGCGCAACCGCGTGCTCGAACCTGAGCGCGTTCGTCACCTTTTGAGAGATGCGGGCGGTAAATGGAATGGGCGTGGCCTTGTGGCTGCCGGTGTCGATTCGAATGAGTTTTCCCTGCGCGGTGATTACTATGCCCTTGCTGTCGGGGGTCCAGCTATAACCGGGATAGGTCCCGAAGACGGCCCAGGTCTCCTGCTGATCGCGCGAGAGGTTGTCGTAGATGGGCCACTCGCGCCCGCTTTCAAGCTCTCGAAGGTAGAGGACGGTCTTCAGCCGGTCGCGTCGAATGAAAGAGAGATAGCGCCCGTCGGGCGAGACCTGCGGTCGGATCGAGCCGCCCGCGCCGCGCACGAAGACCGTGCGGCGGGCGGTCGTCATATCGTACCGCTCTATCCAGTAAATGCTGCCGTAAACATTCTTGTTGTAATCGAACGCGGTGCTGTTGACGAAATAGACGAACCGGCCCGCCGGGTCTATGGCGGGCTCTCCGCTGTTTGCCGTCCAGTTGGGCTTCTCGGTGAGCTGCACGCCCGTCCCGCCTCCGTTTGCGTGATACATCCATATCTCGCCCGCGCCGAGCGAGCGCGTGTCGACGAAGTGTTTTCGCACGAGCAGGTATTGACCGTCAGGCGTCCATGCAGGGCTGTTGACGAGCCGATAAGTCTCTTTAGTGACCTGGCGACGGTTCTTGCCGTCAGCGTCCATGACCCAGATGTTGTCGCCGCCGTCGCGATCCGAGGTGAATGCGATGAGCCTGCCGTCAGGGCTGAAGACAGGCTGCGCCTCCCACGAAACGCCGCCCGAAAGAAGCTCCGCGCGCCCTCCAGTGATGGGCATCTTGTAGATATCGCCGAGCAGATCGAAGACTATGGTCTGGCCGTCGGGCGACACATCGCAGCTCATCCATGTGCCTTCGTCCGTGTCGAATTCGATCATAGTCGACGGTCCGTGATCGCCTTCGACGTCCCACGTTTCAGCCTTCTTCTGCGCGTCCTGTAGCGGCAGCGCATGAGCGGCCAGGGCAATAGTGAGAGTCAGTAAACACACAAGTGCTTTTCGAAACACAGCGTCACCTCGTTTGATTTTTATTTTGACTTGCAGAAGAGGAAGTATAACGAAAATCAGGAGCCAGAAGCCAGAAGCCAGAAGTCAGAAGATGGAAGTCATTTTCGCGCTGTAACTCGCAGCCGCCTTCAGGCGGCTTGCCGAAGGCAGATCATGGCGCAGCATGCGCTTCGCGCCGCGCGGCCAGCCGTATTACGGCTGGTAATAAATCAGCCAAACCACCTGAGGGCGCTTCAGCGTCCTTATCTCGGAGGCTTTAGCCACAGGGCTAAAGCCTGATTGAGGTAAGCGCGCTCGAAGCGCGCTGAGATTATCGCTGTCGTCTGAAACCAGCGCTAAAAGCGCTGGCCTATCTGCCTTCGGCAAGCCGCCTGAAGGCGGCTGTATAATAATCTGTACAGTAACAGTGAGGAAATGACTCCTCGCTTCTGACTTCCAGCTTCTGGCTTCTGGCTTCTGGCTTCTTTTATTATTCGCAGGTGGGCCGGGCTTTCTTTATAGCTTTGTATCTTGCGGCCATCGTCGCGGCGAACCTTGCGGTGGCGGCATTCGGTCCGCGTTCGACGATCATCAATGCTTTTCTATTTATAGGGCTCGACATCACCACACGCGACAGGCTCCACGAAAAGTGGCGAGGGCGCAATCTCTTCTTAAAAATGGCGGCGCTGATCGCTGCGGGGTCGATCCTGTCCTGGCTGTTGAATCGCAGCGCCGGGCCGATAGCCGTCGCCTCTTTTATCGCTTTTGCGGCGAGCGGCGCTGCGGACGCTTTAACATATCACGCCCTGCGCGAGCGAGAGTGGATGGTAAAGGTCAACGGGTCGAATGTCATCAGCGCGGCGGTCGATAGCGCAGTCTTCCCGACCCTGGCCTTCGGCATGCTCTTGCCCTGGATCATGCTCGGCCAGTTCGCCGCAAAGGTTGCAGGCGGGGCCGTGTGGGCGTTTATCCTTCGCTCGCGCCGCTGACTTTATTCTTGCTTTGCGATGACTCGTGGATATAATGGTCTGGCCGCGAGGCCCCGATTGTTTCCTGCCCCTCTAAAGATTCTTCAATCTACAGAGATTAATTTATGGTCGAAGAGAGAACCTATCTCGAATTGTCGGAAGCGGGCGGCTCGCACAAGTTCTATGAGATCATCTTGAACGGGGCCGAGCTGACTATGCGATACGGTCGCATAGGAGACCAGGGACAGACGAAAATCACAAAGTACCCGGACGTGGCGAAGGCGAAGGCCGACGCCGAAAAGAAGATAAACGAGAAGCTGAGGAAAGGATACGAGCGCGCGGTTATGGGCGTCCGCAAGAAACGCCCGGTCACGCGCCGCTCGATGACGGTCGAGCCGCCTCCCGCTTCGGTCGCGGTCAACGGTCACGT
>DASTET010000100.1:0-3153 GCA_035709445.1 Blastocatellia bacterium
GCGGGCGTAGTCGGAACCTATGACTGGCTCGTGCTCTGCCCTGAGCTTGAGCCGGTCCGAAAAGATGCGCGGTTTCAGACTCTGGTGACGCGGTCTCGAAGCGAGCTGGAAGAGATGATCTCGACGCTCGACGCCGCCCGCAGAAGAAACGAACTGCCCTCCTATCTGGAAGCGCCGCTCGCCCGAGTGCGCCTTTTGTAGGTCTATCGGCTTCGATGAAAAAAGGTAGAGATGAGGGGGAACGAGAGCGATCTATCCGGCCTGCGCATAACCGACGGTCTTTTATACTCTGCCTGCCTCCGGCAAGCGAGGTCGTAAAAGATTCGCGCAGTCGCTTTGAAGTTCATACGCCCGCAGTGAAGATGCCCGTCGGAAGGCTCGGCCCCGGCATGCTCGCGGCCCTCAAAAAGCTGGCTGCCGAGGGCGGGAGCGAGACGGAACTGGCCCGACTGGTGATGAAGGCCGAGGGAGCTTCAGCCCTGCCCCGGTTCTATTTTTATCTGCTCGATTTCGACAACCGCCGCTTGCTATGCCGCCGCGTCTGCTCGGACCGAAGGCCGCTCGCCACAAGCGTTCCCGTCTCGTCCGGGTATAAATTTGAAACTGGCGGCATCGATCCCCGACGCCGGTATGTCATCTCCCGGTTTGCCTTCTGCCGCCGCGCAGGCGAAGAAATAGTTATAGAGTCGCCGCTGTCACACGCCCGGACGATCCTGCACGACGGGCGAGCGATGGCGCTGCTCGGCGAGCTTTCTCGCCCCTGTCTCCCTTCAGCTTTGAATGCGAAAGCCTGCGGCCTCTCTGAGCGGGCCGCAAGCCTTCTCCTTCAACTCTTCTCAAGCGCCGCGCTTCTCTCCGAAGTCGATGATGACGGAGAGAGCATGGAAGAGCGCGACGCGGCGCTTTCGCAATGGGAGTTTCATGACCTGTTGTTTCATTCGCGCAGCCGGGCGGGCCGTCACTCAAACCCTTATGGGGGGACGAATCATCTTGTGGGAAAGGTTGCGCCGCCTGCGGCGATCAAGCCGGAGATGACGGGCGATAGCATCGATCTCTACAGGCCGGACATCGAGATGCTGCTCAGGACCGACGTGCCGCTTACTAAGGTGATCGAAGATCGGCGGTCGCGGCGCGAGCATGGAAGGCGATCCATAACAGGTCGAGAGATGGGCGAGTTTCTCTACCGCTCGGCCCGCATCCGCAGGGTCTTCAGCATTGACGGGTACGATTTCACAGATCGCGTCTATCCCGGCGGCGGGGCCGCTTATGAGCTTGAGCTCTATCTTGCCGTTGATCGCTGCAAGGGAGTCTCCGCCGGTCTTTACCACTATGATCCTTTCGATCACAAGCTATGCCGTTTGTCTCGAAAGACGCGCGCTGTAGAGCAACTGCTCGAAAGGGCGGCAAAGACGGCGCATGCCACAGCGCCACAGGTCTTGATTATAATCGCGGCGCGTTTTCAGCGAATGAGCTGGAGATATGAATCGATATCGTATGCCACTATTTTGAAGGACGTGGGGGTCTTATACGAGGCGATGTACCTTGTAGCGACGGCCATGGGGCTTTCCGCGTGCGCGCTTGGAGGCGGAGATTCAGACCTGTTCGCCGAGGCGGCAGGCACGAATTATTACCTTGAGACTTCCGTGGGAGAGTTCATACTGGGGCGCTGACAAAACGGCTTACTTCCCTATTTCTCCTGTAAGGCGGCCAGTATCTTTTTTCCATCCGGCGTCCCGAGCCCTGTGCAGGCATCCCAGCCGGGGCCGGCGCGGTAATGCGTTCCGTTGTTTCCTTCGGTCGGTCCGTGAAGCGCGTGTCTGCAAATATCCTGATAGAGAAACGGCGTCAAATAACCGATCGGCTGACCAATCGCCTGATTGAGCCGGGCGACGAGGCTGGCCCACATAGGCGCGGCGGCGCTTGTGCCCCCCATAGTAAATTTGAAGCCGCCCACCATAGTTTGATAGCCGTGTGCGATGTCGGCCTTGCCCGATACGTCCGGCACGCCCCTTCCCCTCTTTCGAGTCTTCAGCTCGACCCCGGCTGAATACTGCCACTCGGGGCGCTCGAAAACCTCGCTCACACCTCCTCCGCTCTGCAAGCGAATCTTCCCGATGGGCTCGTCCCAGGTTACCTCTTTAATCCCGTTTTTCGAACGGACCCAGTGCGTGCCTCCGCAAGAGAGCACATGCGGGCTCGAAGCCGGAAAATGGACAACGGGCTTTCCGGTCGCAGCCGCGCCGTCGCCTGTATCTCCCGATGAGAAGCAGATCGTCACGCCTCTCAAGGCCGCGTCCTGAAAGACCCGATCCAGTAAATGGACCACATCGGCGGATACGTCCGTCTCAGGCCCACCCCAGCTACAGGATATGACACCGGGCCGATGTTTCCTGTCGGTGATCGCTCTGGTGAATGCGTGATACTTGCCGTGATCGTTGTTCGGAGCAAAGTAGACGACAATATGAGCAGCGTTGGCGAAGGCCCCTACGAGCTGAATGTCCATAGTCGCCTCGATAGTCCACAACGCGCTCGCAACATCGGGAGGGCTGAGCGGCGCGCGGATCGGTTTAATCTTCGTGCCTCGGGGGGCGCCTCCCGCTCCGCCAACCGATTCGCCGAAGTAGCGGAGCAACTGCTGTATGGTGGCAGGCGAAGCCGGCTCATTCTTCTGGCCATCGATCTCGACGACGGTGACCTTCGGCATGGGCAGGTTGTGTCTTTCGAAATAATCTCTTATATCGCTCTCGTAAAACCCGCCTCCAAGCTCGATGATGGCGACCGTCTGCCCTTCGCCGTTGAACTGCTCGGGAAAGTTGTAGACCTGAGCGACATCGAGCGGGTGAACATGGCGTGCACGGTGACTTCCGGGCACAAAGATGTGGCGGGTCATCACCGAGCGATTATCCAGACCGTGCACGGACTCGAAGATCCCATGCAGCGAACCGGGTATCTTGAGCGGCCCCTCGTAAGACCGATAAGTCGAATCGGAATGCTCATAGTTAGCCAGCTCCACCTTGAACGCGCGCTCGAATGAGGCGACGGTGCCGGAGAGGACCACGCACTGGCGCTCGGCGCTCGACTCGACGATCCTTAGACGGTAGTCTTCGGCAAAGGCGGCGGCCCGCATCAGGTCTTCGCGCCGCGAACCGTACA
>DASTET010000101.1:0-4373 GCA_035709445.1 Blastocatellia bacterium
CACGCAGGTGATACGGCTCCATAATAGCGTCATCTCTCAGCGGCAGAATGTTGCTTCTCAAAGGGCGACAGGGTGATTCACACGTCTTGTGCGGCAATTGCTGTCTTGTTGTTCGAGTGATCGGCGCTTGAGGCGTTTATCATGTCAGTGCGCGTAAAGGTTATAGATATCGAGCTGAGCCACCAGCTCGAAGACCATCTCGACCTGGAAGGCTTTACGGCCGCGCATGTCCTTGTGCGACTCCACGGCACACCCATAGGACTGGTCAAAATGCCGTTGCGAAACGGCCCTCTCACTGCGTCCGCCCTGATGGAAGCGATACTCGATAGGCACAGCGAAGCCATCTTACGACATCACTTGACCGACGCATTATCTATGTCGCCGTCAGGCCGCCTGAGCCTGGAAGACCTCTTCAAAGTCGCTCACGATTACCGCGCGGTCAGACAACCTCTTGTGTCCGTCGCGGTCTGTAGCCGGGACCGCACTGATGACTTACGGCGGTGCCTTGATTCGCTGCGCCGCCTCGATTACCCCGATCTCCAACTATTAGTCGTAGACAACTCCCCCACTGCCGACTCGACCAGGAACATGGTGAGGGCGGAATATCCGGAGGCAGAGTATTTTTGTGAGCCGCGCCCGGGCCTAAACTGGGCGCGCAACCGGGCGATTGAAGAGGCCCGTGGTGAGATCATCGCATACATTGACGACGACGCAGTAGCCGACACTCGGTGGGTAAGCGCGCTCTCGAGAATCTTTACCGAAGACCCATCGGTCATGGCCGTCACCGGCCTTGTCGTGCCGTACGAGCTTGAGACAGGAGCACAGACGCTCTTTGAGCGGTATGGTGGGTTCGGTCGAGGTTTCCATCGCAGATGGTATCGCGTAGATGGCAGGAGCGGCGAGCTTGCGGCCACTCGATACGCGGGCGCGGGCATGTTTGGGACCGGCACGAATATGGCCTACAGGCTTTCGGTCTTCGATCTGATCGGCAGATTCGACCCGGCGCTCGACGTCGGCACTGTAACAAACGGGGGCGGAGACCTTGAGATGTTCTTTCGGGTGTTGAAGGAAGGACACATGCTGGTCTATGAGCCGGGCGCGGTGGTTCGCCATCGCCACAGGCGCGAATACTCTCAACTGCGAACTCAATTAACCAATAACGGGATCGGCCTTTATTCTTACCTGACGCGAAGCGCGATTGAGTATAAAGATGAGAGGGCGGCCTTAATCAAGATGGGCATCTGGTGGTTCTGGTGGTGGAATCTTCGCCGCCTGCTGATCTCTTTTCTACGACCGGGGCGATTCCCGCGCGACCTGATACTCGCCGAGTTGCGCGGCAGTCTGACTGGCCTGAGCCGTTACAGGAAGGCCCGCCGAATTGCGGCCAGAATCTCAGACTCTTTTCTGCCCCGCGCCGAAACTGAGGAGTCGACACCCAGATGAGTAAGGGGAGGGAATCAAAAACGTTCGCGGTGCGCGCTCTGGAACTGAGCCGGCCAATACCGGATTTGACCGATGCGGCGGACCATTCGGTCGTGCGGCTGTTTGTGATGTTGGAGGATCGGCCTATCGGTTTTGTCGACATCCCGACCTACGGCGAGCCGATAAGCGCGATACGCCTGAGGGACGCGATCATCAGTAAGCTCCACGGCAGTCTTATAAGGGAGGCCCTTGCTCAACGCTACGCCCTTGCAGAAGGTGAGAGAGCGTCAGAGGCAGACGCGGGCTTACCTTCTGACGTCAGCGTTTCGGTCGTCGTAGCTACCTACGACAGACCGGATGACCTTCGAAGATGCCTGCAAAGCCTGCTTGCCCAGGTGTCGCTGCGACGGGTAGAGGTGATAGTTGTAGACAACCATCCCGCATCGGGATTGACGCGGCCGGTTGCAACCGAGTTTTCTGGCGTCGTCCTCGTTGAAGAGGAGCGCAAGGGGCTCTCTTATGCCCGCAACAAAGGGATAACCGCGAGCCGAGGCGACATAATTATCACGACCGATGATGACGTAACAATGCCGCCGTGCTGGCTCGAAAAGCTGGTTGCTCCTTTTGCTCGTAGCGATGTGATGGGCGTGACCGGTAACGTCTTGCCGGCGGAGTTAGAGACCTGGGCGCAGTACCTTTTCGAAGTTTATGGCGGTCTGGGGCGCGGCTTTGAGAGGCGGTCATTCGACAGAGCCTGGTTCGATCAGTTCAGAAGCGCCGTTCCGACCTGGAGGCTTGGCGCGACGGCGAATGCCGCTTTCCGCGTCGAGGTCTTTAGTCATCCCCGTATGGGGCTCTTTGACGAGACGCTCGGTGCGGGCACGCCTACAGGGTGTAGCGAGGACACGTTCCTTTTCTACAGGGTTCTCAAGGCCGGCTACGCGATTGCCTATGAGCCAGCGGCGTACGTGTGGCACCGGCACCGCCGGGAGATGGCGGCTCTGCGCCATCAGATTTACAACTACAGCAAGGGGCACGTTGCCTACCACCTGTTGACCTATATTAAAGAAGGGGATCGGCGGGCGCTCGCGCGTCTGGGGATCAACCTTCCGCAGATTTATATGAAGCGTTTCAAGGACATACTACTCGGGCAGAGCGAATACCCGTTGTCGCTGCTTCTGACCGAGATGGCAGGCAATCTTATGGGGCCATGGTCGCTCTGGATGTCGCGCAGGCGCGTAAGCCGCGTGGGTCCGAGCGAGCCATACGTGCCAGCCTCGCAGCGCTCCGCCGAAAAAGCCGGGCTTTCGGTCTATGAGGCAAACATCGCCGACTGAGACCTGAGGGGAGGAGACGCGGTACTATGAAGATGGGCAGGCTGAAGGTGATTGGTAAACGGATGCTGCTCGGCCCGGTCATTGACCGGCTACGACGCGTCCGCGTAAACGGCGACCTCGCTCGCCCGAAGGTGGGCGAGGTGAATTTTGGCAGCTTGAGGCGGCTGACGCCGGTTAGCAGGGAATTCGGATACGACCGCGGCCTGCCCGTGGACCGGTATTACATAGAGAATTTCCTCGCTCGCCAGCATTCTGACATACGAGGGCAGGTCCTTGAGATAGGCGACGATTCATATACGCGAAGGTACGGAGGCGACCGGGTAAGCAGAAGCGACGTGCTCCACGTTGCGGGAGGTAATCCGCAAGCTACTATCGTTGCCGATCTGACGACGGGAGAGGGCATAGAGTCCAACTCCTTCGATTGCATCATACTGACGCAAACGCTCCACCTGATCTACGAAGTCCGTAAGGCGCTTGGCACGCTCCGCCGAATACTGAAGCCGGGCGGTGTGCTGCTTGCCACCTTCCCGGGCATAAGCCAGATCGCCGATGACGAATGGGGCAGCTACTGGTGCTGGGGATTCACAACCTTGTCTGCGCGGCGTCTGTTTGAGGAAGTCTTCCCGGCGGCAAACGTAAGGATCGAGCCCTTCGGGAATGTGCTTGTGGCGACGGCCTTCCTCTACGGGCTTGCGACCGAGGAGATGCTTGAGCAAGAGCTGAACTATAAGGACCGCGCGTATGAAGTCCTGATCACTGCCAGGGCGGTTAAGCCAGAGGTCGAGTAATGGGGTTGCACGGCATCGCTTCTGAGGTGAGGCGGGATCTGAGCAGGGAGCCGCTCGTCTCAGCGATAATCATTTTCCTGGATGCGGAGAAGTTCATAACCGAGGCTATAGAAAGCGTCTTTGCCCAGACCTACAGGAACTGGGAACTTCTGCTCGTAGACGATGGCTCGTGCGACGCCAGCACAGAGATCGCCCTGGGATTCGCGGCCGAATACCCGGAGCGTGTCCGCTACCTTGAGCATGAAAACCATATAAACCGGGGGATGAGCGCCTCGCGCAATCTCGGTGTCAGCAGAGCGCGCGGTCAGTACATCGCTTTTTTAGATGCTGACGACATCTGGATGCCGAACAAGCTGGAAGAGCAGGTGGCTATTCTTGAGTCCAATCCTCGGGCAGGCATGGTATATGGGGCCACTCAGATGTGGTATAGCTGGACAGGAATACCTGACCATAACGGACGCGACTTCGAGCGGCGGCTTGGCGTCCCGCCTGACACCATCATCGAGCCTCCCGCGCTGCTCACCCGCGTGCTCAGAAACGAGGCGGACCCGCCCGGAACCTGTAGCATCCTTATCCGCCGTGATGTGGTCGAAAGCGTCGGAGGCTTCGAAGAGTCGTTCCGAGGGCTGTACGAAGACCAGGCCTTTTTTGCCAAGGTCTCTCTCAAGGTGCCCGTGTTTGTGGCGAGCCGTTGTTGGGATAGGTATCGACAACACTCGGATTCCAGTTGCCGCATCGCAGCAAGAAGTGGAGAGACCCGCCAGGCGGAAGAGCGGTATCTTGACTGGCTTGCAGAGTATCTTTCCAGGCAGGGGCTTGAAGGGAG
>DASTET010000102.1:0-3687 GCA_035709445.1 Blastocatellia bacterium
GCCAGCTTCTTACCGAAAGCCTGACGCTCTCGATCACGGGGGGGCTGGCCGGGCTGCTCGTGGCGCTATGGGGGATCGAGCTGCTTATCGCCATCAAGCCCGCGCCTACGCCGGGCTTCTGGGCGCGCAACTTCCAATCCATCAACCCGGACGCCATCGCTCTCGACGGCCAGGTGCTCCTGTTCAACCTCGCTCTCTCCGTCCTGACGGGCGTGCTGTTCGGGCTACTCCCCGCGCTGCAATCGTCGCGCGCCCCTATCGGAGAAGTGCTCAAAGAAGGACCATCGAGCACGCCGCGCTCGACGGCGAGCCTCCGCCGCTTCAGCCTGCGCAGCCTCTTCGTAGTCGCAGAGATCGCGCTCGCGCTCGTGCTTCTCGCGTCTGCCGGGCTCATGATGAGAAGCTTCGCCAGATTGCAGTCGGTCGAGACAGGGTTCGATCCGAGCCAGACGCTGACCTTCAGGGCCGACCTTCCGAAGGCAACCGATTACACCGATCTGCTCGACCGGCTTACCGCGATGCCGGGCGTCGAGATGGCAAGCGTCGCTTCCGCTGCTCCGTTATCGAGCAGCTCCGCCGGGTCGATTATGACTATCGAAGGGCGGGGCGAAGAAAAATTCAGCGTGAGCCATCACAGCATAGGCCCCGATTATTTCAAGCTGTTGCGCGTCCCGGTGGTCCGGGGGCGGTCCTTCACCGCCGAGGACCGGGAGGGGGCGAAGCGCGTGGCGATAATCAATCAGACGGCGGCAGACCGATTCTGGCCGAACGAAGACCCTGTTGGAAAGAGGGTGAGGCTCTCGGTCGGCTGGCAGCCCGAGGACGACCTTGCAGAGATCGTCGGGATAGTGGGCGATGTGAGATACGGCAGGGTCGAGGAGGCGGTGGGGCCGGACGTGTATCTGTCCTATCTGCAACCCACCGAGCCTTCTTCGCTGGTCCTTGTCCGCGCGGCGAACGACCCGACCCGCCTCATAGCCGCTGCGCGCAGAGAGGTGCTTTCGATAAACAAGAACTCGCCCATCTATGATGTCAGGACGATGCAGGAGCAAGCGGCCTCGGCGACTTCGAAGACGAGGTTTAACGCTCTGTTGTTGGGCGTCTTTGCCTGTTTCGCTCTGTTGTTGTCCGCCATAGGAATCTACGGCGTGATGTCGTATGCGGTATCGGGTCGCACGCAGGAGATCGGAGTCCGCATGGCGCTCGGAGCCGGGACGCGCGATGTGATGAAGCTGGTGCTTGGCGACGCTCTTGTGCTCACCCTTGCGGGGCTGGCGCTGGGGCTTGCGGGCGCATACGCGGCGACCCGTTTTCTTGCGAGCCAGCTATACGGAGTGGCCGCTACAGATTCGCTCACGTTTGCAGCCGTCACCGTGATACTCGCTGGAGTTGCGATGATGGCGGGCTACGTCCCTGCGCGCCGCGCATCGAGAGTCGACCCTGTAGTCGCGCTCAGGCGTGATTGACCTCAAATCTCAAATCTCAAATCTGAGATTGGTAGGGGAGAAGACATGGAAAAGCTCATTCAGGACGTTCGGTACGGGTTTCGTATGTTTGTAAAGAACCCGGGATTCACAATCGTCGCCGTCATAGCGATAAGTCTGGGCATAGGCGCGAACTCCGCGATATTTTCGGTAGTCAATTCCGTGCTGCTCAGACCGCTCCCTTATCCGAACGCCGAACGTCTGATGACGCTCTGGCAGGACTTCAGAGGGCGCGGAGGGCCGGAAAGAGAATGGGGCACGTTGCCTGTTGTGGATGACTGGCGTGCGCAGAGCCAGTCGTTCGAGGCGATAGCATCACTGATCGGGTGGGGGCCTACGCTTACCGGCGGCGCTGAGCCCGAACAGCTTACCGGCGCGGCAATCACGCAGGAGATGTTTTCGATACTCGGCGTTTCGCCCGCCATCGGTCGCAACTTCATGCCCGAAGAAGATAAGCAGGGCGGCGAGCGCGTCGTTGTGCTCAGCCACGCTCTATGGCAGAGAAGGTTCGGCGGCGACCCGGCCCTCGTCGGGCAGACGATACCGCTGAGCGGCGAGAGCTTTACCGTCGTAGGGATAATGCCCGAAGGTTTTCAACTGCCGATACTGGGTCAATCCGAGATATGGAGGCCGCTCCGGCAGACGCTCAGCCCCGGATGCAGCAATAGCAGGGGCTGTATCGTGTTGCGGGTGATCGGCAAGCTTAAACCGGATGTGACCTTTGAGCAGGCCGAAGCGGAGATGGAGACAATAGCCGCCCGGCTCGCCGAGCAATACCCTGAGTCGAATTCGGGCGTCGGCCATACGCTTGTGCCGCTTCACGAGTTTGTCGTCGGGAACGTAAAACCTGCCCTTCTAGTATTGCTCGGAGCGGTTGCATTCGTTCTCCTGATCGCCTGCGCGAACGTTGCTAACCTGCTGCTTGCTCGCGCCACGGCGAGAGAAAAAGAGATAGCGATTCGGTCGGCGCTCGGCGCGGGACGCGCTGCCCTCATCCGTCAACTTCTGACCGAAAGCCTCTTGCTTGCGATGATGGGCGGCCTGGTCGGACTGCTTCTGGCGGTCTGGCTGGTCGATCTTCTCGTCACCTTCGCGCCTGACGGCACTCCGCGCGTGAGTGAGATAAGCATCGACGCGCCGATCCTAGTATTCACCTTCGCCGTAGCAGCAGTGACCGGGCTCATATTCGGTCTGATCCCTGCTCTACATGCGTCGAGGCCCGACCTGAACCAGTCGCTAAAAGAGAACAAGGGAGCAGGCGCGGGAACCGGCGGAAGGCGTGTTCGCAGCACGCTCGTGATCGCCGAAGTCGCTCTCGCGCTCGTCTTGCTCATCGGGGCCGGGCTGTTGATAAAGAGTTTTGTAAACCTCCTGAATGTCGACCCCGGATTCAACCCGCAAAACGTATTGACCATGGGCATAGGTCTTCCGAGAGTAAAGTACCCTGAGCCGCAACAGACGCTGACTTTTTACGATCAGCTTCTTGAGCGGATCAAGTCTCTGCCCGGTGTCGAATCGGCAGGGGCGACCAGCACGCTCCCGCTTGCGGGGAACAATTCCGATGTGAGCATAAGGATTGAAGGCCGCCCCGAGCCTCCGCCCAACGAAGAGCCAGCAGCCTGGTACTCTCAGGTCACTACAGATTACTTCGCCGCGATGGGGATGCGCCTCGTCAAAGGGCGGTGGTTCACCGACCGTGACAATATGAACTCACCTCGCGTCCTTGTAATCAACGAAACGATGGCCCGCCGGTACTGGCCCGACGAAGAAGCGGTCGGAAAACGCATCGCCGCCGGGGGCGGAGATAATCCTGAGTGGAGCGAGATAATCGGAGTGGTCCAGGACGTGAAACATTTCGGATTGAGCAACGAAGCGCGGTCCAAGATGTACCTGCCCTTCAGCCAGTTTCCGTCGAGAGGGATGATCCTGACCATCCGCACCGCCTCTGATCCTATGAGCATGGTCGCGGCTGTCCGCAGCCAGGTCTCAGGTCTCGATAAAGAGATTGCCGCAACGCGCGTCAACACTATGGAGGAGATGGTCTCGCGCTCGGTCGCACAGCCCCGGTTCGTCCTGCTGCTGCTCGGACTGTTCGCGGGGCTGGCGATGGTGCTTGCCGCTGTAGGCATCTACGGCGTGATGAGCTATGCGGTCACTCAGCGAACGCACGAGATAGGCATACGTGTGGCGCTCGGAGCATCAC
>DASTET010000103.1:0-11159 GCA_035709445.1 Blastocatellia bacterium
CTACCTGGAGCCGCAGGACCGTCGTAACCAGGCGGCGATCGGCTATGATATGTTCTCCGAACCCAAAAGGCGGGCCGCAATGGAGAGGGCTCGCGATTGGGGTATTGCCGCGGCATCGGGAAAGGTGCGTCTCGTTCAAGAGATCGACGAGAATGTACAGGCGGGTTTCCTCATATACTTTCCGGTCTATTACAGGAACAGGCCGATTGCCACAGAGCAGGAGCGAAGGGAAGCATTGCATGGTTTTATATACAGCCCGTTTCGCGCTGACGATCTGCTCGAAGGCATCCTGGGTAACGAGAGACATGCAGAAATAGGGGTCAGGGTTTTTGAGGGGACGGAGTTTACCCCCGATCACCTTCTGCACGATTCGGACCGTGCGCTTTTTGAAGACGGCTCTTACAGACCGCGCTTTACTTCCACGGCAAGCGTATATGTGGCAGGCCGCGTGTGGAGCCTCTCGTTCTACACCCGGCCTCAATTCGAGCAGGCATCGAGCCGGGGGGCTGAAACCTACATATGCTTGATAGGGCTTATTGGAAGCTTCGTCCTGTTTGTGGCCACGCGGTCGGAAGCGCGCGCCCGTATCGCAGCCGAGCGTATTGCTGCCGAGCTGAGCGAGTCCGAGAAGGAGCGCAGCCAGATTCTGACGCGCGAGCAGGAGGCCCGCCGTCAGGCCGAATCCGCCAACCGTCTGAAAGACGAGTTCCTTGCCACCGTCTCGCACGAGCTTCGCACTCCGCTCAATGCCATACTCGGCTGGTCGCATCTGCTGCGCGCGGCGAGGCTCGACGAGGAGACGAAGGCCCGCGCCTTCGACGTAATTGAAAACAACGCGCGGTCGCAGGCGCAGATCGTAGATGACCTGCTCGACGTTTCAAGTATCATAACCGGGAAGCTGAGTATAGATGTCCGCCGGGTCAGGCTTGAGTCGGTGATCGAGGCGGCCATCGATGCAGTCCATCTGGCTGCCGATGCCAAATTGATAAGGATCGAGAAGACGCTCGATCCTGGGATAGGCTCGGTGCTCGGCGACCCGGACCGTTTACGACAGGTCGTCTGGAACCTCTTATCGAACGCCATCAAGTTCACGGATGAGGGCGGGCGTGTCCGGGTGCGACTCGAACGTGTCGATGGCATTACGGGCGGGTCACAGGCTCAGATAACCATCACAGATTCCGGTCAGGGAATAAAACAAGAGTTCCTGCCTTATGTCTTCGACCGCTTCAGCCAGGGCGACAGCTCTATGACAAGAAAGCATGGAGGGCTGGGGCTGGGGCTGGCCCTTGTGCGACATCTTGTAGAGATGCACGGGGGGACCGTCAAGGCAGACAGTCCCGGAGAGGGAAAAGGGACATCGATCACGGTGAGGCTGCCGCTGGCGCAGACTCAGGCCGTGAGCGCCGAATCCCGCTACGAAGATCGAAGCATGGTGAATACCGTATCGCTTAACGGGTTGCGAGTGCTCGTAGTCGACGATGAGTCTGAGACGCGAGAGATCCTGAGCGCCCTGCTTGTCCGCTATGGCGCTGAAGTGGAGACATGCGGTTCTGCCAGCGAGGCGTTTGAGAAGCTACAGATGTGGAGCCCGGCCATACTGCTCTCCGATATAGCGATGCCGGGCGAAGACGGGTATGCGCTAATCGGGAAGGTGAGATCGCTGGAGCCAGAACGCGGCGGCCAGGTCCCTGCCGTTGCGCTGACGGCGCTTGCAGGCGCAGACGACAGCAAGCGAGCCGTATCTGCCGGGTTTCATGTCCATCTGCCCAAGCCCGTCGATCCTTTTCGACTGATCAAGGTCATCACGGAGCTGACGGGGACCGAGCGCAAGGCGTCCTAGATTGACCACTCCTTAATAAAACTCTAAGACGGGAGAGACAAATGGATCGAAGAAAATTCATCAAGCGCGGCGGCGCGACCGCTATCGCAACAGCCGCTATAGCCCAGGGGAGCAGCAAACGCGCAGAGGCGGCGCAGACGAACAGGTCAACAGGTCAAAGGTCAGGCAGGCGTAAAGTCCTCACGGACCGCGCGCCCAGACCCGTAGGTCCATACAGCCAGGCCATAATAGCAGGCAACACGATATACGTGGCCGGACAGGTCCCCATCGACCCGAAGACGAGGCAGGCTGTTACCGGCTCGTTTGAAGAACAGGCGGTGCGGACGTTCGAGAATGTAAAGGCGATTGTCGAAGCCGCAGGCGCGACTCTCGCCGACGTGGTGAGGGTCAATGTCTATCTCGCGAACCTCTCGGATTTTTCCAAAATGAATGAAGTCTATATGCGGTACTTCTCGGAGGATTACCCCGCGCGAACGACCGTCGGCACGCAGTTGCTCTCTACATTCTCGATAGAAGTCGACTGCATAGCCGTCAGATGATTGAGTGGCCATAGTCAGTGGTCAGTGGCCAGCGGTTGCTGGTTGTGAGAGATCATCGTTAATCCCGCTGAAACTAATCAGCATCACTGGCTAAAGCACAACTGACCACTGGCCACTGGTTATTATTCCCTGTCAATCGTGTCTAATATGATAGTAAAATACGGGCGAGGCCATACGGATGATAAGGACCGTAAGGGTGGGTGACATCGTAGGGTTCAGAACTTTTTCGGGCGTTATTCGTTATGGTGAAGTGGTTGCGCTGCTTGCGCGCGGGGCCAACGGGCGGCCTGCGCGACGCGATGAGATCAGCGTCAAACTGAGACCCGACGGTCGGGTCGTGATCGTGCAGCGGTGGCGAATAGCCGAGCGGTATGATCATAAGAAGCTTAAGGAAAAGGCGAAAGCAGTAGAGAAGTGAGCAGAACATATCTAAAAGTTTTAACACTCGCGCTGGCACTGGCCATTGCTGTTGCGCCTGTGGCCGGACAGAGCAGAAAAAGACCGGCCCGCGGCTCGCAAAAACAACTGACCGAGCAGATCGAAAAATCCAGGGTGGAGGTCATCATCAAGGCGAACGAATATAAAGAGAGCCTTGAAAATGTGCTTAGCTTATTGGAACCTGAATTAAAAGAAAAGACTGAAAAGGTCGAGAGATGCAGGACACTTATTGTTGACGGACTGGCTTCAAAAAAGGAGCTTGAAAAGTACGAATACGAACTGGCTTCGGTACAAGCCAGAATCGCTGATGCTCGGAAGCAGATGGGCGAGGCGGACCATCTCATAGCCGAGGTGAAGGCCGCCGAGCAACTGGAAAAGCTCGCTCCCGCCCCCGGCGGGGCCTACACCGCGACGGCTGCGCTGATCCGGTTTAACGGCCCGTCGCAATGGGCGGTTTCGGATGTGATAAAGGTCGAGAGCTTTTTCGTCTCCCGCTTCGGGCGCGCGCTTCCCGTAAGCGCGCTCGGACAGACATCCGTTCACGACCGTATGGGGTTCGATCACCGCAACTCGATAGACGTTGCCGTGCATCCCGACAGCGCCGAGGGACAGGCCATAGTAGCTTACCTTCGCAGCGCGGGCATTTCATTTATAGCCTTCCGCTCGGCGGTCCCCGGCTCGGCGACCGGCGCGCATATCCACATCGGTTACCCGTCCCGAAGAATCTTGAGATAGAAGCCAGAAGCCAGAAGCCAGAATTCAGAAGATTGAATACAGTCAGCAGGATTGGCCAGAGATTCTGGCTTCTGAATTCTGGCTTCTGGCTTCTGATTTCCTACCTGCTTTAACCTTTCCCCTCACGAGTGTATGTGATATGCTCACGTTGCCTCAGCAGCGAAGCAGGTTTGTAAAAAGCCCGTCAGGAATCAAAGGGTCATTCGTCGTGTCGGCGGCGGTTACAGGTTAAAGGGTTTATCTATCGTTTAGCACTATGAATGTTGGCGTTGAGTGGTTAGTAGACGCGGAAGGGTGCTCGCCGGAAAAACTTCGCGACATGGCGGCGGTTCGAGCAGTGTGCGAATCGATAATCGCTGACCTCGATCTGCGCGTGATCGACCAGCCCATGTGGCACGAGTTCCCCGATCCGGGCGGCGTCACGGGGTTATATCTGCTCACCGAATCTCACCTGGCCTGTCACACATATCCTGAAGCCGGCACAGCTACATTCAATCTGTATTGCTGCCAGCCGAGGCCCCACTGGTCCTGGGAGGACCGGCTTACGGATTTGCTTGGCGCGACCCATGTATCCGTACGGTTTGCATCTCGCGGCGCTTCTGAGTCGCACGAGAGGGTGGTCGCCGGATGAAGATGAGACCGCAGGTGACCGCATCGGCGTTCATCTATGGTTGCTTTTGATCGATCTGAGTTTGAGGTAAGACTGAATTGAGTCCTGTTCAAGCATCATGTCCTGCTTGCGGCGCGCCGATGACGTTCAAGATAGGCTCGTCAGTCGTGGCCATCTGTGATTATTGCCATTCGGTCATAGCGCGCGGTGATCGCAAACTGGAAGACCTGGGCAAGGTGGCCGACCTTGTCGAGACCGGCTCGCCGCTCGATGTCGGGCTTCGGGGCCAGTTTCAGGGAATCTCGTTTGAGCTGACCGGGCGCGCGCAGCTTGGGCATCAGGCGGGCGGGCTGTGGGACGAATGGTACGCCGCTTTTGCAGACGGTCGCTGGGGCTGGCTCGCAGAGGCGCAGGGCCGGTTCTATCTGACTTTTCAACAGCAGCTCCCGGACCAGGCGCTCATACCTCCTCTGCAATTTCTTGAGCTTGGTCAGCCGGTCGCGGCTATACGTAGCTCCATACCATTCGTCGTCGCCGAAAAAGGCGTGGCGCGGATGCTCGGCGCGAGAGGTGAGATCCCTTACCGGCTCGTCCCCGGCGAGACCTACGAGTACGCCGACCTGTCGGGGCCGCGCGGCGAATTCGCGACGATAGATTACAGCGAAGAAAGGCCCCTCCTCTTCGTAGGTCGAGAGGTATCGCTTGCCGAGCTTGGATTGGCCACTGCCGCCGCGCCCGAACGCGAAGCGCGAAGGGTCGACGCTCTTCATCTCTCCTGCCCGCAGTGCGGGGGGCCGCTCGCCCTGCGCGCCCCGGACCAGACCGAGCGCGTCACCTGCCCGAACTGCGGGTCGCTTCTCGATGTCAACCAGGGGAAATTGGAGTTTTTAAAGGCGCTCAGGCCGGGCAAGGTCAAGCCTATAATCCCTCTCGGCGCGACGGGCGAGATCGGCGGGGGGCGTTTTACCGTGATCGGTTTCATGCAGCGCGGCGTCGAGTTCGCGGGGGTGAAGTACTACTGGGAAGAGTACCTGCTTTACGATCCGAAGATCGGGTTTCGCTGGCTTGTGCGAAGCGACGACAACTGGAATTTTGTCGAGCCGGTCCCGCCGGGCGCGGTCACAGGCGAGGGCCGGACGGTCGTCTACGACGGGAAGAAGTTCAAGCTCTACCAGGATGCGATGGTCTGGGTCGAATACGTCACGGGCGAGTTCTACTGGAAGGTCAACGTAGATGAGAGGGCGCGGGCGGCAGACTATATCCACCCGCCTTATATGCTCTCGAAAGAGGTCTCGTCTTTCTCGCCCGCCGAAGCGACGGGCGCTCAGATGGCCGAAGCCGGGGCGGGCACTTCTAAGAAGGGGAGAAAACAGCGCAAGGCGCCCGCGCAGAGCGGAGAGATAAACTGGTCGCTCGGCACTTACATGAGGCGAAAAGATGTCGAGAAGATATTCGGGGTCGAGGGCCTTCCTTCCACCTCGAAGATAGCGCCGAACCAGCCTTTTCTTCTAAAGCCAGTCTATAAATACTGGGGCCTGCTTTTGCTTGCGACGATTCTGCTCGGCATTCTCGTGATGGTGAGCGGCGCGCGTCAGCAGGTCTTTGCCCAGACCTATAATCTCGACCCTGTAAAGACTGCTGAAGAGACGCAGGTCCGGTTCAGCGAGCCGTTCGACCTGAAAGGCAGGCAAAACATAAAGGTCATAGTGACTGCGCCGGTCGAAAACTCATGGCTCTATATGGAGGGCGATCTCATCGATGAATCGACCGGGCTTGTGCAGGCATTCTCAACGCCGGTCGAGTACTATCGCGGCGTAGATGGCGGGGAGAGTTGGAGCGAGGGAGGCCAGACAAACAGCGTGCATCTCTCTGCGCTGCCTGCGGGCAAATACACGCTCAGGGTCGAAGCTCAATGGGAAAAGTGGCAGCAGCCCATAAGCATGACGGTCAGGGTCGAGCAGGGCGTGCCGAGAATTCTTCACATAATTCTTACGCTCATTCTCATCTCGATCATACCGATCTTCGTCCTGTTTTATCACTTCAGTTTTGAGAAGCGGCGCTGGGAGGACAGCGATTACAGCCCCTATTCCAGCGAGTGATTACTGATCTATCAGAGGAGGCGATCGCGTGTTTAGCAGGATATACCTGATCATTGGAATCTTCATAATGGCGCTTTACGCGATAGTGGCGCTCGGCGGCGTCGAGTTCGGCGATCCGCAGAGGCAGATGATCCCTGCCGACGTGCGCCAATCGCCTGGTGGATACCGCTCCTTCCACTTCTGGCACTCAGGTTATCGAGGAGGAAAGTAATGCAGATAAACCCCGCTGTTGATTGTTTCGGACCGGCAGACTATAGCGCGCCCTCAGCTTTTTTGGTGCCCGTGGGACAGTTGCCGGAGCTGGTCATTTCCACGCTCGTTTTTTCGCTTATCGGGTTGCTGCTTTTTGCGCTTGCGTTCTGGATCATCGTCAAGACCTCGCCTTTCTCGATAAGAAAAGAGCTCGAAGATGACCACAACGTCGCGCTGGCTATCGTGATCGCATCGGTGATAATAGGCATCGGCCTTGTCGTATCTGCCGCGATTCATGGGTAGAGCGTGTGACGCCACGCTTCAGATCGAGCAGAGGGGCGACGATTTTGGTTTTTAGATTTTGGATTTTGGATAGAATGCCTCAAGAGTCTAAAATCTAAAATCCAGAATCCAAAATCGTTATGAATCGTACGCCTATACTTTTTCTACACGTTTTGATCATAGCCACCTGCGGGCTCATCTATGAGCTGCTTGCGGGCACGCTCGCCAGTTATGTGCTCGGCGATTCGGTCACGCAGTTCTCGCTCATCATCGGCATCTATCTATTTGCGATGGGCGCGGGCGCGTGGCTCTCACGCTTCATCGACCGCGACGTGGCCCGCCGCTTCGTAGAGATCGAGCTTGGCGTCGCGCTTCTCGGAGGGGTCTCGGCCCCGCTGCTCTTTTTGAGCTTCGCCCGCCTCAGCTATTTTCATATAGTGCTCTACGGGACAGTCTTCGCCATCGGCACGCTTGTAGGGTTAGAGATACCGCTGCTGATGCGGATACTGAAAGACCATCTCGATTTCAAAGAGCTTGTCTCGCGGGTCCTCACCTTCGATTACATAGGCGCGCTGGCCGCTTCGCTGCTATTCCCGCTGTTTCTCGTCCCCAGGCTCGGCCTTGTGCGCACATCGCTTCTTTTCGGGATACTTAATGCCGGGGTAGGGCTGTGGGGCACCTGGATTTTGCGCCCGCTCATCAAACGCGGGGTCACGGGGCTGAGGGCGCGGGCGGCGGTAATAATCACCCTGCTCGCCGTGGGGATCATAAAGGCCGATTCGCTCACCTCGCTTGCCGAGGACGAGCTTTTCACCGACGAGATAATCTATTCGAAAAGCTCGCACTACCAGCGAATGATCGTCACGCGGGGGCGGGCAGGGTTCCAGCTCTTTCTAAACGGCCATCTGCAATTCAGCTCTGCCGACGAATACCGCTATCACGAGGCGCTCGTGCATCCGGCGATGGCGCTTGCCGGATCGCCGCGACGTGTGATGGTGCTCGGCGGCGGCGACGGGCTTGCGCTGCGCGAGGTGCTGCGGCACGAGTCGGTAGAAAAGGTCACGCTGGTCGATCTCGATCCCGACATGACGGCATTATCCGAGAGGTTTCCGTTGCTTGCCGAACTCAACAACAACTCGTTTTCGGACCCGCGAGTTCAGGTCATAAACCGGGACGCAATGATATGGCTCGAAGACCCTTCGGAGCCTTACGACGCTGCGATAATCGATTTTCCGGACCCGAACACGTTCGCGCTCGGAAAGCTCTACACTACGAGGTTCTACAGGTTGCTCCGCGAGCGGCTGACGCCCGACGCGGCTGTAGGCGTTCAATGCACGTCGCCGCTTTTTGCCCGCACTGCGTACTGGTGCATACTGAGGACGATGGAGGCCGCAGGCTTGTCCGTGAAGCCATATCATGCGGCGGTCCCATCTTTCGGCGTTTGGGGGTTTGCTCTCGCGGCGATGAAACCGTTTGAGCCGCCGACAAAAGCTCCTGAGGGGCTTCGCTTTCTCGATGATCAGGCGATGGCCGGATTGTTCATGATGCCTGCCGATCTCGGCCCCGTCCCCGTCGAGATAAACCGGCTCGATAACCAGGCGCTCGTGCGTTACTACGAAGCGGAGTGGAGACGGTATGAATGAATGGACAGGATTAACAGGATTTACAAGAGATGATCCGCCACAGTTTTTCAAGGCGCGAGGTGCTTGCCGCGCTCCTGGGCATCCCGGCTGCGGTCGCCGGTTGCAGGGTTGATGATAAGCTCCCTTTCCCCGAAGGAGAGGTAGTCGGCGCGTCCGACATTGTCGGCCACCGGCTGCGCGACGGCCACCGTGTAAACCCGCCTCAGGACGGCTGGCAGCGCACGGGCGTAGTCATAGTAGGTGGCGGCGTTGCAGGTCTCTCCGCCGCATGGCGTCTGTTGAGAGCGGGGTTCGAAGACTTCGTATTGATCGAGCTGGAACGTGCGCCCGGAGGGACCGCTCGCAGCGGAGACTCCTCGGTGGTCCCTTATCCGTGGGGAGCGCACTACCTGCCGGTCCCTATGAAAGATAATCGAGAGCTTCTGACATTGCTCGACGAGATGGGAGTGCTCGAAGGCCGCACGGATGAAGGCGACCCGGTTGTGGCCGAGCAGTATCTGTGTCGCGACCCGGAAGAGAGAGTATTTTATCGTGGCCGCTGGTACGAAGGGCTTTACCTCCGGGCGGGCGCTACGCCTGAGGATGAGGCGCAGCTCAAGGCTTTCAACGAAGAGGTCGATAAATGGGTAGCCTGGCGAGACGGGCGCGGTCGCAGGGCCTTTTCCATCCCGGTTGCTACATGCTCGGATGATCCTATGGTCACGGGCCTCGATAAGATATCTATGGCCGAGTGGCTTGAGCGTCGCGGGTTTAATTCGCCGCGTCTTCGATGGGTCGTAGATTATGGCTGCCGGGACGATTACGGTCTGACGATAGATCAGACGAGCGCCTGGGCCGGCCTTTTCTATTTCGCTTCGCGCGTGGTCAAACCCGGCGACGAAGCGCAATCGCTCATCACCTGGCCTGAAGGCAACGGGCGGCTCGTCGCTCACCTCTACAACAGGGCAAAGTCGAGAGTGCGACTGGGGCTTGCCGTCTCCGAGATCATTCCAACCGGGACGGACTCCCGGCCCGGCGTCGATGTCGTTGCAGTAGATTACGACGGGCGATCAGCTTCAGGCTTTCATGCGGACCGTGTTATATTCGCCGCCCCGCACTTCCTGACACGTTACATCATCCGGCCATATCGCGACCGACCGCCTGCCCACACAGCCGAGTTCGACTACAGCGCCTGGATGGTCGCGAACCTCTTTTTGAAAGACCGGCCCTTCAGCCGCGGGTTCCCGATGGCATGGGACAATGTGCTTTACGAAAGCAAGTCGCTCGGGTATGTAGTGGCCACTCATCAGCGCGGGCTGGATTACGGCCCGACTATCTTTACATACTATTACCCGATGAGTGATTCCAACCCGCGCGAGGCGAGAACGAATCTGCTCGCGACGGATTGGAGGAGCTGGGCCGATGTCGTGCTTGCGGACCTCGCGCGCGCGCATCCCGACATACGCTCGCTTGTCCAGAGAATCGATGTGATGAAGTGGGGGCACGCTATGATAAGGCCGCAACCGGGTTTTATCTGGAGCGGGGCGAGAAGCGAGGCCGCCCGTCCTTTTCGCGGAATTCACTTCGCGCACTCGGACTTGAGCGGCGTCGCCCTTTTCGAAGAGGCTTTTTATCACGGGATAAGGGCGGCAGAAGAGGTACTCGAAGCGCGGGGGATGAAGCAATGATGCAAAAAGCGGCAAGCGCCGGCGCGAACGTCACCCGCGATGTCAGGGACATCACCCCGGGGCCAGCGTCGAAGGCTTCTGAGGGTGGGGCAGTCTGGCTCTTTTCCGCGCCGGTCGATCTTTCGGTCTTTCTTGGAAGCGCGGTCGTCTCGCTGGTTGCATTATGGATAGGCGCTCGTGCGGGCGTGCTTTATGACGATACTCCGGACTGGGCCTGGGTGCCCGCGGTTCTGCTCATAGATGTCGCGCATGTTTATGCCACGGGGTTTCGCGTCTATTTCGATGTCGAAGAGCTAAAGCGACGCCCCTGGCTCTACGGGCTTGTGCCGGTGCTCGGCTATCTGGTCGGTGTGACGCTTTACTCGGAGGGTGAGCTTGTATTCTGGCGCGCGCTTGCCTACCTGGCCGTGTTCCACTTCGTGCGGCAGCAGTATGGATGGGTTGCGTTATACCGCGCGCGGGCTGGCGAGCGCGATCGGGCCGGGCGATGGATCGACACGGCAGCGATCTATATGGCCACGGTCTATCCGCTCATCTACTGGCACACGCACCTGCCGCGCAATTTCTGGTGGTTTCTTCCAAAAGACTTCGCAGCGATCCCGGCCCTCGTCGAGCCTGTCGCAAAAACGATCTACCTTGCAGCGCTCGCGGCGTATGCGATCAACGTGTTCTACCGCTGGATTGCGCTCAGCAGGACCAATCCGGGTAAGGATATTGTCGTAGCCACCACGGCGATTTGCTGGTATGTCGGCATAGTCGCCTTCGATTCGGACTATGCATTCACGGTTACGAACGTGATAATTCATGGTGTGCCTTACCTCGCGTTGATCTACTGGTACAGCCGACAGCGGCTCGATCAGGCGGGCGGGCGCGGGCCTTATCGCATATTCGCGCGGGGACCGGCGGTGTTTCTTTTCATGCTGTGGGCGCTGGCTTATATTGAAGAACTCTTCTGGGACCGCACCGTTTGGCAGGAGCGAGATTATCTTTTCGGTAGCCCGATAGATGTTGGATCGGTCAAGTTTTTGATTGTGCCGCTGCTTGCATTGCCGCAGCTTACCCATTACGTCCTCGATGGGTTTGTGTGGCGTCGAAAGAGCAACCCCGATTTCGC
>DASTET010000104.1:0-2382 GCA_035709445.1 Blastocatellia bacterium
AAGCTAAATGAGAAGGATGAGTGGTTCGAGATAGGCGAAATTGCGATGGACGGCAAGAGCTGGCGTCAGTTCCACGAGATGACGCTCCAGCGTGTTAAATAAGAGATTAAGGGGAGGGCGGCTCGACGAGCCGCCCACGATAGAAAAGCTTATTTCTTTCCTCTGGCCGCAGCCTTTGAAGCCTTCAGCGGGTTCCTCGTGCCGTCTCCCGAGCGAGATGACGCAAGTATCTTCGCATGCGCATCGCAATCGTGCTCTTCAGCCCTCGACTTCCAGTACGAGGCGGCATCTATCCCTTGAGAGAGAAAAGCCACCACCGTAAACGGGCTGGCGCACTTCGGGCAGGTAAGGCGCACCGCGCGTGCCGCTCCTCTTTTTGCCATTAGTCCGGTTCTCCTTTCAGCATACTTCTATGACGCCTTTCGCGCTTGTGACACAAGCTTAGAGATTGCCAGAACAGGCTCAAACTGTCAACGATTCATAAAATCCTTCGGCTCGCAATATTGTCTCCTCAAACGGACAACTTTGTTACCGATATAACTCAGACTGCAATCGGCCTGTCCTAAATACAGCGAATTATGGCGGCATAGATGTTGCGACGCAATTCAAAGCACTATTACTGGCCGGGGCTTGTGAGTATTCTTGCCACAAAGAGAGGAGAGTAAAGCTGTGTGTGATTATTCATTGTGTGGAATTCCGAACCGGCTCGCCGTAGAAGGCGAGCGACTGGTAGTTCACAGATTTTTCACCCATTCAGTGGGGCTCGCATCTCCGACGGAATTGCGCGCCTCGGCAGAGAGCAAATCGAAAGGCTCAGACCGAGGGCTTTGGGCCAGACTCAAAAACTGGCTGAATCCGGTCGATGAGACCCAGCCCCCTGCAGTCTGCATCCCTCCCGGCGCTCGATTGATGCTCAGGGATATTCCCCTGGCCCTGCAACAAGAGCTCGGTCTGGGTGAAGAAGAAGAAGTCACATTTATTCAATTGAGTGTCGAGGCGTACACGCACCGCGATGCGATCCGATTTAAAAACGGCAGGGAGATAAATCTTCAGAGGCTTCAGCAAAATCAAAGAGTTGATGTGCTCTGCCTTGCCTCGAAAGAAGAACAGGAGCGCGAACAAGCCGCGACTGCGCCACTTTATGAGCGAGTTTGATAGATATTTCCAGCTTGACCTCATATCACAAGAATGTCTTGAGTACAGACGATTCTGTCTCAACGATGTCTAAAGATTGCGCTCGCATGTGCGTCTGACAGACTCATCAGGCGCGGACGGTGGCGGCATATCTTTTGCAGCAAGAGCGGCGTCATCGCGTTCAATCGGGCTAACAACTGGATTTTGGATATTGCTGTAATGAGCCGCAGAATAAAGCAGAATCTTCTCCGCGTTTTTCTCAGTATATTGCTTGCTAACGGGTTTGTAGTCGGCGGCGGCGCGAGCCCCGGTCAGAATGGAGAGGTAGAGAGGGTACAGAACCCGAGTCCCGCCAATCAGAAGATCATCCTGGACACAAAGCTTGTCAACGTCACGGTGACGGTCACCGATTCGTACGGCAGGTTTGTCACCGGTCTTCGAAAAGAGCACTTTGAGGTATTCGACGACAAAGTCAAACAGCAGATAGCGCATTTCTCTGATGAAGACGCCCCGGTATCGCTCGGCATCGTCTATGATGTGTCAGGCTCGATGAAGAGCCGCGTCGCCAGGTCATTCAACTCGCTCAAGCGGTTCTTCGACTCGTCACACCAGGACGATGATTTCTTTCTGATAGCCTTTAACGAGCGGGCAAACCTTGTGCAGGACTTTACGACTTCCCCCGATCAGATACTGGGGCGTCTGATGTTTGTCGATGCCAAGAAATCTACGGCTTTATATGATGCGGCATATCTCGCCGTAGAGAAGGTCGGGCAGGGACGCCACTCGAAGAAGGCGTTGTTGCTGCTCTCCGACGGCCAGGACAATAACAGCAGGTATTCCTACAAGGAGCTTCGCAACCGCATCAAAGAGTCCGATGTGCTGGTCTATGCCATAGGGATAACCGACCCGGCTCACGATTCGCTTGCGGGGATGGGCCGTTCGATACTCGAAGAGATAGCGCGTATGAGCGGCGGGCGGGCATTCTTCCCGAACGCATATAACGAGATGGAGCTTACTGAAATCTGCACTCGAATAGCGCTTGAGCTTCGCCATCAGTACTCCATAGGCTTCTACCCGACCGATACCGGTACGGACGCAAAATGGCATAAAGTTAAGGTAAGGGTTGATCCGCCGAGGGGCATTGGCCGTTTATCACTCTCTTACAAGAACGGCTATCAGTCGTTTCAAAAGTGACCTTTCTCTCGACCTCTTCACCGAAGAACGATTGCGACCAGATAGTGACCGGCC
>DASTET010000105.1:0-8318 GCA_035709445.1 Blastocatellia bacterium
GATTAAACCAGCGCTGGCCGTACCTGAAAGAAGAGTGCCCAACGGAGCGCGCTGTGGGTAGCTGAAAAAAAAGGATGAGCAGAGCAGCCAGAACTGCTGTCTGACAGCGGCATGCACCGGAGCCATCGAGGGAAGCCTCAAATTATCCCACCGTGTCATTGTCGGGCCCGGTTTCGCCAGCGGCCAGACCCTTTCAACTGGCCAACCACGGATTTCATCCTTGTCAATATATAATGTAATGGTTAATACTGCTGCCGTGGACGCTCTTCGCTCATTTCAGACACAGCTTTGAAGGAGGATATCCCGATGAGGCGGATCCTTTTAGTATCTGTAATGCTTCTGATGACTGTAGGTGTCGTTCTTCCGCAAGGCATAAAAGAACTCAAGACACTACTAATCGGATACGAAGAAGTTCCTGCGGTATCGACAACTGCGAACGGCGAGTTCCGGGGTAGAATCAGCCGCGACGAATCCGAGATAAACTACGAATTGAGCTACTCTGATCTGGAGGGAGATGTACAACAAGCTCACATACATTTCGGTCAGCCAGGGGTCAACGGCGGCATCGTTGTATTCCTGTGCACAAACCTGGGTAATGGGCCCGCAGGGACGCAGCCTTGCCCGCCGCCGCCAGCGACAATCAGCGGGACGCTGAGGGCGAGCGATATGGTAGGGCTCGCAGCCGGACAGGGGATAGCACCAGGGGAGTTTGAGGAACTGATACAAGCAATTCGTGCCGGGAAGACCTATGTCAACGTGCACACGACAAAGCATCCAGGCGGAGAGATCCGAGGACAGGTAGATCCAGGGAAGGGACACCACCATCGATAAGAGCCCCGAAATAGCCTGACAACGGGACACCGCAGCGCGCGGAGGCAACGACACCCGAATCGTCAACTATCCCGCGCGCCCGGTGTTGCCCTATGTTAGACGGCTAACCGCAAATCGATCCATTTCTCACCGGAATTATTTCATGATGTTTGGAGCCTCCATAGACTGAGTATAGTTCAGGGTGCTGGCGTGCCTCTGCTGGCTTGCGTCCTAACTCCTGCCAGGATAACTTTCTCGCCTGGCGTTTATGAGATTGCATATAACAGGACAGCAAAGGAGAGAAGATCATGATAGTCCGCCGTTGGTTAGTCCTTTCAAGTTTCGTGATGATCACATGCTCGGGTTTTGCCATTGCCCAAACCCAGGGATCCCGGACAAAAGGAGAGATGCCTGACATCTCAGGCGAATGGACCGGAACCTGGGGTGTATACAGTCCGGCACAAGGAACAACGCCGCCTAAGGATATATGCAAGCGGCTCGATGCAAAGGTGGAATACAAGGACGGGACCTGGCTGGCGACATTTGAAGGTGACTGTGGACGCCCTTACAAGTACATGATCAAGATGGAAGGGAGGCAGATCGGGAAGGTGGTGATGTTTAAAGGGACAACCGATCTGGGGGAGAAGGACGGAGGCGTGTTTGATTGGATCGGGCGAGCAAATGAGAAGGAATTCGTGGGATTTTTCACAAGCGCGAATTACACAGGAACATTCAATCTCTCGCGGGCGAAGTGACGAAGTAAACCAGCCTGACAAGGGCATGCGCCCGAGCGCCCCGTGATGTCCGGCGTTAGACGTTGCTATCACCCGTCTGGTATAAGCATAAACCTGCTTTTGAGATCAAAGTGAGGATTATCTGGATATGAACTTTTTCTTCTATGCATGCCGCCTGAAATGGTTGCCCGACTTCAAGCCGGTCGCGATCTCCTGCATCGTGCTGCTACTTTCTATCGGGGTTGGCGCTACTGTGTCCCCCCCTGAGAATGACTTCAAAATAACAACTCTCTTTCTTGTTCGCCATGCAGAGAAGGCTGCCACTCCACCGGAAGACCCGCCTCTGCTGGAATCTGGCAATAGAAGGGCACAGCAACTGGGACGCATCCTTATGAAAGCTGGAATAAAGGCCATCTACACATCACAGTATTTGCGCACGAAGCAGACGGCCGAGCCGCTAGCGAAGAACCTGGGTATAGAGAGCACAGTTATAAGGATCAGGATGAGCGCCAATAACCCGAGAGAGATTTCACAGGAGTCTATGAAGGAGATAGCAGAAAAGGTTTACGAGAGAGCAGGAGAGAATGCGCTGATAGTAGGGCACAGCAACACAATACCAGAGGTGATAAGAGCGCTTGGAGGGGATGTAGTTCCGACAATAGATGAAAAGGAATATGATGACCTGTTTGTGGTGACGGTCTATGCAAAAGGAAAAGCGAAAGTTACACATCTAAAATACGGTGATGAGAAATAGGGTCAATCGAGCCGAGACAGGCCGCAACGTCAAACAACCGTATGCACCGCAGACCCGGCGCACACCTCTCTTGCTCTAACGTCCCTACTTGATAAACTACGTACGGAGGAGCGAAATGAGCATAGATCGTTCTAATAAGATATTGGAGGCTCAAGAATTCCGCCTTCTTGATAACGAAGGTAGGGTGCGAGCGAGAATATTCCTGGAAGATGATGAGCCCAAAGTGGCCCTCTTCTCCAAAGATGATAAGAAACGTGCTGCGATCGGGCTACTCCCTACAGGCGAAGCAGGCGTTGCTCTATACGATGATAAAGGTACGTATCATTTCTTGATCAATGTAAGCGCAAATGGAAACCCTGATCTGAGTGTCAGGGATAAGAACGGGAGAGAAATGTATCTCGTTCAACGAGAGGAAACGAGCGAAATAGAAAGCGAGATCCTCCCGCATGTAAAGAACAAAGGGTTGAAGTGGCTGCTAAAGAAATAGCACGGTGCCTCCGTTGATCCGGTTGATGAGATACGAGAGCATTTTACGGAAAAGCCGGTCCCGCAATTACCCGCTGCGGCTCGATTATGGCGTACGTTAGACGGCCTCATCAGCAACCTGCCACCTATCGTTAACATGAATCTCCCTTTCACCGTCTTTGTATCGCTGGCAGGAGCTGTCGGTACGATTTTAGTCAGACTCAACCACTTCAACACAAATGAGGTAAGTATTATGAATTCGCTTCTCTCCTGTACCCTCGGCCTTGTTATCTCGTCGTTTCTCTACTCGTTTTCGACTTCGCCTTCTATTCCTTCCGAGGGTTATATTCTTCCCTTTCCTAAAGGGGCCAGTTATAAACTGCTTCAAGGTTATAATGGCCCGTGGGGCCACAAAGGACACGCTGAGTTTGCCTATGATTTTCAGATGCCTATCGGCAGCCCTATCATAGCTGCGCGATCCGGCGAGGTAGTTCATGTTGTAGAAGTACATGATAACGGGACCCGAAAGCCGGGGGAGGAGAACGTGGTCGTAATCAAACACTCCGATGGCACATTCGGCAGATATTACCACTTGACCAAAGAAGGAGTGATGGTGACTGTCGGCCAAAGCGTGAAACAGGGGCAGAGAATAGCCTTAAGCGGGGACAGCGGGGCAAGTGCAGGGCCGCACCTGCATTTTGACGTGACAAAGGATTGTTATGAATGGGGGTGTCAGACAATCCGATTTGAGTTTGGGAATGTAAGAGTGAACCCGCTAAAGCAAGGCGAATTATATGAAGCGACACAATCAGTAGGGAAATGAAGTCACTATGAGCCTCGGCGCTGCCCGCTTAAAGAGAGCTTTAATGACGGCAATATGCGAGCATTGCTCATCTCGTTCTGGTCGCATTATCGATCGCCGTTACTCTCTCTACATTATCGGGCCACTTGCCGTTTAAAAAAGTATTGATGGCGGGCAGTATTACCTCAGGCGCTTCAACATAGGCGGCATGCGCGGCCCCCGCAATAGTAAGCAGCCGCGCGTTCGGCAACATAAAAGCCCATTCTCTTCCAGAGCCGTACACTGCATTTCGATCTTTCGTGCCGTGGATGGTCAGCACAGGCACGTTAACCTTTGCAACTTCTTCCTTAGGGATATCGAGCCGCTGCACCGATGCGAAAGAATGCTGAAAGTGCTTTGCGAGATTGACGGGCCACTCGTTCGGCATATCGCACTGGCTCTTTCCCAGCCTCTCCACGCTGGCAGGGTCCCCAACAAGCCGGAATCGAGTAACCAGCCATTCCTGTTCGCAATACTCTTTCGGGTGAGTGTTGTGATAGCCCTCCCGCTGTAGCTTTCTCAGCCTATCCGCCTCTATCGGGTCCGGCACGGGCTTATCATCGTCAGCCGTCAGGTGCCTGGGATACTCGGTCCCGAACTTGAGCGGGACCGGTCCCATCTGAATGATCCGCTCGACGCGCTGCGGATGCTCCATCGCATACATCACCGCCATCAACCCGAGGTAAGAGTACCCGATCAGGCTGAGCTTCTCGATCCGGAAATGCCGCCGAACCCTCTCTACGTCTTTGACGTCGTGATAAATGCTTATTTTCTGGCTCTTTTGATCATCCGGTATTGCGTCTGAGCGGCCACGGCCTCGCATATCATAGAAGACGAGGGTGCGCCCGCGGGCCAGTTGCTTGAAATCATCAAACAAGAAGAGCCTCCCCGGGATAATTACTTTCTGCGCGCCATTGCCTACTTTCTGATAGAACAGGCGCGTGCCGTCGTCGGTTGCTATGTATCCTTCCTCTACAGGCATCCCGGACGGACTCTTTTTATCGCTCTGTCTCGTATGCGAGATTGCGCTTGACGCGCAGCCTATCGCTAACATACCGAGCACGAGGATACCTGCCTCCCATTCGACAAACCTCAGCCCTGTCGTCTTACTTTGCATAGTCGTTCCTTTCGCAAGAAGGCTAACAAAGCATCTGCCGGATAGTCTTCAGGATTGCCTGATTTTTTTCTCAGGAATTTCTCAGGAGGTGTCTAAACGCCGGGTCGCTTTATAGCCTCGTCGCGCTCCATGCTAAGGGCCGGTTACGATGTCGGGACTATGCGCCGCTCAAGGCTGATGAATCTCGGGTCCGCGCGCAGGCTGTCCCAGACGCTGTCCGTTTTGAGGAAGAGCAGGTTGCCGTCGCGCTCCCGGTATGCTCTTTCGAGCCAGTCGAAGGCGCGCTCCTTCTCGCCGAAGTACGCATACAGCCCCGCTATGTAAGATGGCCTGATGTATTCCTGCTTAAGCAGAACACTCATCTTATTAAGCAGGATCTCCGCATTATCTTCTTTGCTCCACCTGGCGAAGTTATGTGAAAATCGCCTGATGCTCGGTAGCCCCAAAAGCTCCGCAGACTTCTTGTAAGCCGCCTCCGCTTCCTTGAACATGGACCTTTTTTGATACAAGTAGCCAAGCGATTTAAAAGCGCTGGAGTTATTCGGGTCCATCTCAATGGCCCTGCGGAATTCCTCGACGGCCTGGTCATACTGGCCGAGCCGCGAGTAAATCATGCCTGCGGTCATCGTTATCGCGATTGATTTGGGATCAAGCCTCCGGGCAAGATCGATCTCCCGGAGAGATTCCTCGTTGCGACCTGCTGCCAGCAGGTACTGGCTGTATCGGCTGTGGGCCCTCGCATAGTCGGGGTTGAGGGCAAGGGCCTTTTTGAACTCTTCTTCAGCGCCAGACCAGTCCCAATCATAAGATAGTTTGACAAGTCCCATCGAAGCGTGCGCTTGCGCGAGGCTCTCATCCAGTTGCAAAGCTTTCAATGCAGCCGATCTCGCTTTTGGGCCGGCCTCTTCAGGGCGCAAATGGTTCTGCGCTTCAAGCAGCATATAAGCGTCAGCCAGCCCGGCGTATGCCTGGGCGCAGTCGGGATCGATCCCGATGGCGCGCTCGAAACACGCGACTGCCGTCTTCAAAGCCTCTTCGCTTCCCCTATCCAAGAACTCGCGACCTTCAGCACAAATCTTGATTGCCACCGCGCTGACTGCGGGCGCATCGGCGCGACGCTCTTTAGTTGCGGTCTCGACTTCCTCCGAGTTTGAATCGGTGGCGCTCCGGCCGGGCCAGGCAGTCAGCTTCAAGATGAAAGAGACCGCAAGCAAGACGATCATTGTTCCTGCCGCCACGTGCAGCCACAGGCGATGAGAACCCGTCGCAGCGGGCACGCCTGGTTCGCTTTGAGAGCCGGTTGATAACTGCTCGCGGGCAGGCCCGCTTGTTTCTTGAGGCGCTAAACCCGCTTCTTTAACTACCGGGGCGATCAGCCGGTAACCTTTTTTTGAAATGGTCTGAATGAAGCGTGGATTTCTGGCATCGTCGCCCAGCGCCCTGCGCAACTCAAAGATGGCGGTCGTTATAACCTCATCGGTCACGAAACGATCAGCCCAGATTGTCTTCATCAAGCTCTCTTTTGAAACGACCTGCCCTGCGTTCTCTGCAAGGTGGACCAGGACCTCCATGACTTTCGGCTCGATTCGGACTGCATTGCCGTTAGCGGCGATCGTGTTTAGCTGAGGCTGTATGAGCCATTCGTTCAACCTGAAATCGTCTCTCATAAAACCTCTCCTTAAGAACGGATAAGGAAAACCACACGTCTTATTTGAGGCATGGTAATATCTCGCTTATCAGAAAAACAACACCTCTTTGTGAAAACAATTCATTAGTGAGGCGGCTTTGAAGCTATTGCGTACCGGTTGCAAGGAATGGTTTCGGTGGAGCCCTTTGATAACCTGAAGTATAATTCGTGCGATTTTCTGGTTCTAAGTTGCACAGCAGTCGGTCTCGTTTCGGTATTTTGCTTGATTGCCTCGACGAGCGCAAATGAGGGGGAGCGGAAGGCGGAATATTGACTGGTCGCGAAGCGAAACTGAGATCCGAGAAAAGAGAAAGATCGTGCCGAACGACAAAAAGGTGCTCGCCGAAACGAACCGCGTGCTCGTCAAGCTCCGCCCGTCTAATGCGCTGAGAGCGGCGGAGTCGTGCGCGAACCTGCGACCGCTCTACGACACGCCACAGGCGACCGCGGCAGCCTTCGGTGTCGGAGCCGAACCGCAATGGTTCCTGGCAGAGCTGGCCGACGGGGCGGCGACGCCGTGGGACCTCGCGCACTCGCGCGTCGCCGAGCAGCTTGGCGTCTCTGAGTCGGACGTGATCTTCGCCGAACCCGACATCGTTCATAACATCTACGAGGACGTGAACGAGGAGGGAGTCGACGGGACCTTCGCCGTCGGCGAAACGTGCGAGGCCAACCCTCAGGACGGGACACACGGCAAGGCGCTCGGCCCCGCCGAGTTCGCCTGGCACCTCGGCGACGAGTACACACAGCTTGGCAAGGCGCGCGAGGAGGTCGAGTTCACCGACCCTCGAACGCGCATAGCACACATCGACACAGGCTACTACCGCTCGCACGACACGGTGCCCGAGCACGTCCTGCGCCACCTGGAAAAGAACTTCGTGGCCGGCGACGCTGACGCGCACAGCGCCGAAGACCCTGACAACCGTCTCCTCCTGCTCGACAATTCCGGCCACGGCACGGGCACGATCAGCATACTCGCGGGCGGCAAGGTCCCGGCATTCGGCGGCGTTCTCCTCGGCGGTGCGCCCGGGGCCGAGATCCTCCCGCTGCGCGTCGCTGACAGCGTCGTTCTACTGCGCACGAGCGCACTGGCGCGGGCACTAGATTATGCCGCAGAGCAGCATTGCGACGTAGTCACATTGAGCATGGGCGGCTTGCCCTCAAGCGTCTGGGCCGAGGCCGTTGACAGGGCATACGAGGCGGGCGTCTGCATCTGCGCCGCGGCGGGCAACCACATCAGCTTCACGCCGCCGCGCACGCTGGTCTACCCGGCGCGTTACAGCCGTGTCATCGCCGTCTGCGGCGTGATGGCTAACAATGCGCCCTATGCGGACCTCAAGGGAGCCGCGCTCGAAGGCAGCTTCGGCCCCGACTCCGCCATGAAGACAGCCATCGCCGCCTTCACGCCTAACATTCCCTGGGCGCGTTTCGGCTGCCAGACCGTCGTCCGACTCAACGGCGAAGGCACGTCGGCTGCCACGCCGCAGGTGGCCTCGGCGGCCGCTCTTTGGTTCGAGAAGTACAAGAACGAGTTGCCGCGCGATTGGCGACGTGTCGAGGCCGTCCGCAACGCTCTCTTCACATCGGCCAGGCTGAAGTCGGACAAGAAACACTTCGGCAACGGCGTGCTCCAGGCGCGCTCGGCCTTAAACGTCAGGCCCGTTTTCGGGCTGAAGAAGAGCAACCCCTCCGACAACTCTTTCGCCTTCCTGCGCGTCCTCACCGGCCTCGGAATCGCCGAGGTCCCCCCGCGCGAGAAGATGTTCAACCTGGAGCTTGTCCAGCGCTGGCTGGTTAACGAGGAGCTACAGGAGGTCGTCTCCGACCCTGAGGATGTGAGAAGACTAGAGGGAGAGAAACTCCGCCGCTTCATGGAGGCGGTCATCGAGGACGAGGGGGCCTCGCTCGCG
>DASTET010000106.1:0-2725 GCA_035709445.1 Blastocatellia bacterium
TGACCGGGCGCTATAACGAGCAGAGGTTGAAGGTCGTGCGCGAGAACTTCTTCCCGACCTCTCTGATAGGCCCGCCGGGATTGCCAACGGCAGGTTTCGGCGCGGGCGAAGAGGTCGGCAATACTCGCCAGGTCGTCGTCACCAACACGCATACCTTCAGCCCGTCGCTTCTCAACGAGTTCCGCTTCGGCGTCACCCGTCTCAACATAGGAATCAATAACTGCGGCGTGCTCGGCGCGAGCGGTGTCAGCGAGACCTGGGGGACGGACCTCGGCATCCCGAATGTGAACCTCGGAGGGGACGAAACGTCCGGGGGGCCAGGAATAGGCTTCACCGGGCGCGGTTTCGTAGAGTTCCTCGGCGACGGTGGCCTCTTCCGCGCAAGGAGCACGAACCCTTACTTTGCCGATTCGCTCACGATCATCAAGGGGAACCACGTCGTGAAGACGGGCGTCGAAGTTCGCCTCCGCTACCTTGAGACGATCTGCGGCGGCTGCGCGGGATTTGAGAAGGGCGCGCTCGGATGGGACGACAGCCGCACGGGCAACGCCCAGGCGAGCTTCCTGCTCGGTCTGCCTCCGGGCTTTTCTCAGCGCAGCAAGACCATAGGCGGACCGTTCAACCTGCGGATGCAGGAGTACGGCTTCTTTGTTCAGGATGACTGGAAGGTAAACGAGCGGCTCACACTAAACCTCGGCCTGCGTTACGACCTCCTGCCCGGCGCGACGGCCCCGACCGAAAAGGACGCGCGCATCAGCTATTACTTCCCCGACGAGCGGCGGGTCGTCCTTGCGCAGGACAGCGGCGACAGGCTCGTCGAGCTGGACAAGAACAATTTCGGGCCGCGCATAGGGTTCGCCTATGCCCTGACCGCAGAAAAGAACCTTGTGCTCAGAGGCGGGTATGGCCTGATATACACGCTTGACGGCGTCGATTATCCGCCCGCAGTCCGCAACCCTCCTTTCACCAACATAGTCTTCGACACTTTCACGCTGAGCCAGGGACCTCCGCTGATCACATCCGGAATCGATCCGAACAATGTGCCGGCGGGGACGAGCCTGTTCACTGTCGACCGCGAGCAGCAGAACGGGTACGTTCATCAGTTTCAGGTCGGCGTGCAGTATCAATTCGCGAGGGACTGGTCGATTGACGTCGGCTACGTGGGCAACAGGACGAGAGACCTGCTGGCGACATTCCAGCAAGGCTCAGGGGGCCAGGGCATAGCTCGCAACGCGGCGGGCGAACTGTTAAACAGCGTGTTGTTCTACTCGAACGCCGCCGAGTCCTCGTATAACGCGTTGCAGGTGCAGTTGCAAAAGAGGCTATCGCGTAACATCCAGGGGCAGATCTCCTACACCTGGTCCCACACGATAGACAACGCGACCGGCGTATTCAACGGGCTGGGCGACAGCAAGAACCAGGGACGCCAGGGGCCGGTTCACCCGTTTGACCTCGATTTCGACAGGGGGAACTCGGTGCTCGATATACGCCACCTGCTTTCGGCCAACGCCATCATAGATATGCCGTTCGGCAGGGGGCAGCCGTACCTGAGCGAAGGCGCGGGCGGCGCGGTACTCGGCGGATTGCAGTTGAACGTGCTCGTGTCCGGGCGGTCAGGGTTCCCGTTCAGCGTTGTCTGCCAGTGTCCGCTTATCCGCCCGTCGCTTGTCGGCGACCCGTTTGCCAATGTTCCGGCGGGCCGGTACCTCAACCCGGCAGCTTTCTCGACCTCGGCAGGTTTGACCACGGTCATAAATGATGCGGGTCAGGCTATACAGTTCGGCAGCCTGGGAAGGAACACGTTCAGAGGCCCGTCGATCTGGAATACGGACCTGTCGTTCTTCAAGAACGCGGCCCTCCCGTTCACTGAGTCTACGAAGCTGCAAATCGGCATCGAGTTCTTCAACGTGTTCAACACGACGAACCTCACCGTGCCGAACAACAATGTGAATGACGTGGGAATGGACCCGGTGAGGGGGCCGACCGGATTCGGCGTATTCGACGGAGCGTACCCAGGCCGCGTTATACAGTATCGCTTAAAGGTGCTCTTCTAAGGGGTACGTTCCGCGATCATTGTAACCACACCCGGCAAAAACGAACCTGGAGCGGGGCATATCGACTCTGCTCCAGGTTTCTTCATAGAGGACGGTCGCTGGCACGCCTGATGCTCTTTTGCTAGCATGCTCGTTCCTGCTTGAATCATGATTCGCATGATATTCTCGATAGCCGCTTGCATTATTCTGGCGGTGTCCGCAGTTGCTCAAGACGCGCCCCCCGCTTCGCAAAAGGTGCGCTCACACGCCGAGCGTTTCGCCTCGCCCGAAGTTCGCGCAGAGCGGGTCGAGGCCGAAACCACGGCCAAGCTGAAGGCCAACCCCGACGACGCCGAATCGCTCAATCTGCGCGCGCTGGCCCGTATGCGGCTCGGCCGTTTCGCCGAAAGCTTAGACGACCTCCGCCGCGCGGCCTCGCTCAAACCCGGCAAGGCCGATTATCAAGCCAACCTCGGTTATGTGCTTTGGAAGCTCGGAAAGATAAATGAAGCCGTGGCCGCCGAGCGCGCCGCGCTTAAAATCGACGAGAATAACTTCACCGCCCGTTATCATCTGGGCCGGTTTCTTCTGCGCGTGGGCGGACGAGAGAATATGACCGAGGCCGCCACGCATCTTCGCCGCGCCGTCGAGATTGAGCCTCGAAACTACGACACACGGTTCGAGCTTATCAC
>DASTET010000107.1:0-11091 GCA_035709445.1 Blastocatellia bacterium
TCGCCTCTTCCACCTGTCTGCTCTGCGTCTTGACATTGAAGATCGGCAGGTTCTTATCGAACCCCTGCACTACCTGCCGGACGGCGGGGACCATCTCCAGGGGATCGCCCGAGGTGCGCACTCCGAAGGACACAGACCTGAGGTTCTTCGCGTTTTGCAGGTACGGAGAGTAATAAGTAGGCGGAATCTCATCCCGCACGCGGCTGAATTTCGCGTCCTTTACCAGCCCTATGACTTTTATAGGCTCAGGTTTTTTCGCACCCTGGATCGTGAAGGTTTTTCCTATAGGGTCCTCGTTCGGGAAATAGGTGCGCGCAAGGGTCTCGTTGATTATGGCGACCCTGGGCGCGCCCTCTCTGTCTTCGGGGCCGAAACCGCGACCGAGCAGAAGCGGAATCTCCATCGTCTGAAAGAAGCTGTCCCCGACCGGATGCAGGTACACGTACGACTTTTCGCCCGGCGGCAGCGTAAAGCCAGGGACGGTTATCCGCGTGATCGATGCGCTGCCGCTTATGAGAGTGTAGCTGGATATGCTGGCCGAGCGCACGCCCGGAAGCTGCTCGATGCGCCCCAGAATCCTTCCGTAGAGGTCCGCCAGGGCCGGCCCTTTATAGCCGTTCAGAGTCGGATCGATGCGAAAGACCAGGAGGTTATCTTTATTGAAGCCGAGGCCGCTGTTTTCAAGGTTTCTGAGCGTGCGAACGAACAGCCCGGCTCCTACGAGCAGCACGAGCGACATCGCCACCTGCGCGACGACCAGCGCTTTCCCGAGACGCATACGCGCCCCGCCCTTGATCGCGCTCGCCGCGTTGTCCTTGAGCACGGGTGTGAGATCGACTCGCGTCGCCCGGAACGCGGGGACAAGCCCGAAGATCAGCCCCGTCAGAAGCGAAACGCCTATCGTGAAACCGAGCACGCGAAGATCGATAGCTACATCGATAATCAGATCGGGCCGATCATTCGGGAGCGCGGCCACGAGCAGGTCCTTGCCCCAGAAGGCGATCAGCAGACCCATCGCGCCTCCAATCACGGCGAGCAACAGGCTCTCAGTAATCAACTGCCTTATGAGGCGGACGCGGCTCGCCCCGAGCGCCAGCCTCATGGCTATCTCTTTTCTGCGAGCCGAAGCCCGCGCGAGCAGCAGGTTCGATACGTTCGCGCACGCGATCAACAGCACGATCAGGACCACCGCCGATAGTATCACCAGCGGCTCGAAAAAAGTCTTACGCACGTCGCCGAGCCCCCGGCTCCCGGAGGCCACTTCGAGCCTCGGAATATCGTTTCGTTCGTTTGTTGAAGCCTGATAGGCGGTCACGCTCTGCTGGAAGAGGACCTCCAGGCTTGCGCGGGCCTGCTGCTCTGTCACGCCCTCTTTAAGCCGCCCTATGACCTGCAACCACCATACGCCGGGCTTGCTCAGATAAGGCTCGCCGGGCATCACAAGCGATTGCTTCGATACCGGCACCGTGAAATCGGGCGACACCCCGACATCGAGCGTGCCGGTAAACCCGGGCGGCGCTACTCCGATTATCGTAAACGGCGAGTTGTTCAGATAGATCGTCTTCCCTATGGCCTGCGGGTCACGCCCGAACCGGCGCTGCCAGTAACCGTAGCTGATGACCGCCACGGGGTCTGCTTCGGCCACGCGGTCGTCGAAATCTGCGATCCCGCGACCTGCGGCGGGTCGCAGCCCGAGCGCCTCGTAATAGTTGCCCGATACGACCTGCCCCGTCGCAAGCTCTGCCTGCCCATCGATGCCCACATTCAACCGGTCAAGCCCGGCAAACGCGATTGCGTGCGACAGCACGTCGTTGTTCTGCCGGAATTGCTCGAATGCGTGATAGGAAAACGACGTGCTCGATGACGACTCATCGGTTATCGACATGCTGCCGCTCAACATCTCCGCCGGGAACTCAGGCCCCGAGACCCAGCTAAAGAGGACGAGCTGCTCCGGGTCTTTGACGGGCAGCGTCTTGAGCATCACCGCGTCGATGAGGCTGAAGATAGCAGTGTTGGCCCCTATCCCTAATGCGAGAGATAAGACCGCGACAACAGTAAAGACAGGCTGCCTGCTCAACTGCCTGAGGCCGTAGCGCGCGTCCTGCGCAAATGTCTCTATCGATCTGAATCCCCACATCTCGCGGCTCACCTCCCGGAGCAATGTCATGTTGCCGAACTGGCGCGCGGCCCTTTGGCGCGCATCAACAGGCGCCATCCCTGCGTCGATGTTCTCCTGCACCTTCATCTCAAGATGAAAGCGCATCTCTTCTTCAAGCTCGCGTTCGAGCCGGTCTCGCCGCAACAAGCAGAGCAGCCGGCGCCAGACTTGAGACAGGCTGTTCATAAACTCCACTCTTATCAGGCCGTCTGCATCACCCGCAGTATCGCTTCAAGCACCCGTTCGAAGTTGGCCTCCTCTATGCCGAGCTGCTTTCTGCCCGCAGGCGTGAGCCGGTAGTAACGCGCGCGCCGGTTGTTTGCCGAATGGCCCCACTCCGACGCTACCCACCCTTTGATCTGCATGCGCTGAAGCGCCGGGTATAGCGACCCTTCTTCGACCTGTAAGACGTCCTTCGATACCTGCCGTATCTGCCCCGCGATCCCGTACCCGTGCATGACCCCGCCCTGTTCGAGCGTCTTGAGTATCAGCATCTCAAGCGTCCCCGGCAGAAGCTCCATCTTTCCGCTTTTCTTGTCCTTTTCCATAGATAATCTAGGGGTTTATATTCGATGAGGGGAGCCAATGTCAAGAAAATACTTGAAAACTCGGTCTATGGCTCCTATAGATTTTCTATGCTACGAAGAAATAATAACCGCAGAGGGCGCCGCAGGTACGCAGAGGATCAATGAATAATCCTCTGCGTACCACTGCGGTTATTTTAGGGTTTGTAGGAGCGTTCGAGGTTCTTCTTGATCTCTTCTTCGGTGAACCAGGCGCGTTTCCATTTCTCGTCGGCGAATAGCTTTGACTGGTCGGTATGATGTGGCGAGCTGGGATCGTCCGTCTGGGAGTAGGCCACTATGGTGTAGGCCGTCGGAGGAGAGGTGAACTCGACGGCCAGCACATAGCTGTCGCCGCCCATTGCGGCGAGCTTCCCGTCTTTGTCCGGCGCGTACCCGACTATTCGGAACGCCCCGAAATCATCGGTCAGCCCGCCTATGGGTACATCTAAACCTCCGCGACGCAGCCGGTGAACATCGCCCCACATCACTTCGAGCGACCCGTGTTTTTGCTTTATCTCGCTCGCCGCAGCCGCAAGCGATCTGAGCGCCTGCTCGTCGTCGCCTATCCCGTGCGGGGTAGAGGCGGGCTGTCGCTCGTTCCATTCGACCTCATAAACAGGCCGCGCCTGCTGGCGGTACTTTCTCCAGAAGGTGACAAAAAGCAGCGAGCCCCGGCTCTCGCGCGACACGCTGTTGTCCCATGCCTTCAGCACCGCGACGGCTTCATCGAGATTGACTCCATCGATGGTGCGCCCGCGAGCAAGCCTCATCAGGTCGGGTTTGACGCGGTCGGCGAGCAGGAGCTTCGTGTTGTACTTGTATCTGAGCACTTCTTCGAGCGTGATGCTCTCGTCGGATTCGAGCATCTGAAGGCTTAACTGCGTCCTGAGTCCGTTAAAATTGGGCGTGAGATCGGCAGGATAGCGATGACGGTCGATGATCGCGCGGAGGTTGGTGTACCAGGGCGCGGAGTTGCAGTTCTGAACGTAGCTGCCGGGCGGGTTCACGAGCAGCGGGAGCCTGCTCTGCGGAAGAATCGATCTCCATTCCGTGACGGAGGTGTCGCCCGCGATCACTCCCGACCATTCGAAACCGGCGGGGCGGTCCGGGAAGCGACCGTTGAATATGTAAAAGACGTTCCCTTCTTTGTCGGCGTAGCAGATGTTGAACATCGGAAGGGCCTGCATGTCGAGCGCGCGGCGAAACTCCCCGAGGTTGCGCGCCTTGGCCATTTGGTTCCACTGCTCAAGAAAGCGGTATTCGTCGAGGTTGGCCGACTTGAAAGCGTAGGCTTTCCCCGCGTCCCACTTCAAGACCGGCCCGTAATGGGTCCAGAAGACCTCTTTGTTTCGCGTCGTCATCCCCGAATCGGTCTTGACCTGCACGGAGATTGTGCGTCGCTCCATTGGGAGCGAGCGGCCTTCGTAGATGTAGCGATTCTTGTCCGCAGCATCGAGCGTAAGCTCATACACGTCGTCGGAATCGTGGAGGTTGACGGTGTGTGACCATCCGAGGTCCTCGTTAAAGCCAATCGCGATTCCGGGAACGCCTATCAACGTGGTCCCGCTGATATTGATCTTGCCCGGGACGGTTATATGCAGCTCGTGAAATATCTGAGAGCCGCGCCATGCCAGGTGCGGGTTGCCGAGCAGTATCCCGAGCCCCGAAGCGGAGCGCCCTTTGCCGATTGCCCACATGTTCGAGCCGCGAAGCTCATCGAGCAAGATTTCAGGGTTGTCGTTTGAAGCGCGGCGGCCTATCGCCCGAAGCTGGTTCAGGTCCATCGAGAATTCCATGATCGTAACGCGCCGCGAGTGTGCCAGCACATCTAAGGCGGTGATAGGCTTCACCCACTCGGGAAGCTCGGAGCGGTGTTTTTCGACATAGCGGTTATAGCCCGCCGCATAAGCGTCGAGGATCATCTGCATCCAGGGAGGGCTCTTCCTGTAACCGGCCTCGGCGACTTCGCGCATCAGCAGCTCTTTGACCGCGAGGTCCGATTCCGCGTGCGCCTCTCCGAAGTAAGCGGCCTCTTCGCTGCGGGCCTTCAGCATCAGCCGCGCAAGCTCCATTATGTGGTCTTCCGCCGTGACGTAGCCCTGCCCGAATGCGGCGGCCTCTTCCGTAGGCGCGACGATGTGAGGCACGCCGTAAGTATCGCGCCGTATGGTCACCTGCGCCGCCAGATCGTTGCTGCCCGCAGAAAAGCTCAGGCTGCCGCTCGCAAGCAGCAGGATCATAGTAAAGACGAGAGCTCGCTCAACAGGTCTGTTTCTCATAGGTTCTCTCTCAATCCCCGGCTCAGGCCGCTTTCAGCTCGGAGGTGCATTCGGGGCAGCGCGTGGCCTTGACGGGTATGTTCGAAAAGCAGAAGCCGCATTCCTTCACTGTGGGCGGCAGCTCCTCGGGACTTCGCTTCAGACGATTGATCGCCTTGACGACCAGGAAAATCACGAAGGCGATTATTAAAAACTCGATCACGGTGTTTATGAACGTGCCATATTTGATGACCGGTATGTTGGCCGCTTTCGCCTCATCGAGCGAGGCGGGGCTGCCTCGGAGCGCGAAAAAGCGGTTCGCGAAATCGACCCCGCCCAGGAGCATGCCTATGGGCGGCATGATCACGTCGTTGACCAGCGAGGTGATGATCTTGCCGAAAGCAGCACCGATGATGACGGCGACGGCCAGATCCATCACGTTGCCTCTTGCGATGAACTCCTTGAACTCTTTCAGCATTTTCATCCTCCGTGTTTTTCAATCCACCCCGGCGACTTCGCCGAGCGTAGGGCCTATCTCAAGGTGCAGGACCAGGTCGGCTATATCGTCGAGGTCCGTCGGGTCGCGATTGAGAATCGCAAGCCTAGCGCCCCTGCGTTTTGCTATTACCGGAAAATCGGCTGCCGGTTGAACGACGAGCGATGAGCCTATGGCCAGAAAGAGGTCGCACGTCTCCGACTCAAGATGAGCGCGCCGCATCGCGTCGACCGGCATCGGCTGGCCGAATGAGATGGTGGCAGTCTTTATACGCCCTCCGCAGTCATCGCAGACGGGCGGCTCCTGGCTCTGCTTGAACGCCGCAAAGATCGAGGCGAGTTCGTAACGGCGGTTGCAGCGAAGGCATACGGCGTAGGTGCCGTTGCCGTGAAGCTCGATGATCTTCTCTTCGGTAATGCCCGACCTCTGGTGCAGCCCGTCTATGTTCTGCGTGATAACGCTGCGGACCTTTCCCTGGTTGACGAGATGGGCGATGGCGCGGTGGCCCCTGTTCGGCTCGGCGCGCGAGAAGGCTTCATCGGCGGCGATCTTTCGACGCCAGGATTCTATACGCATCTGCTTTGAGGCGATGAAGTCGCTGAAATAGATCGGCTTGTGTTTAGTCCAGAACCCGCCCGGACTTCGGAAGTCGGGGATGCCCGACTCGGTGCTTATGCCCGCGCCAGTAAAGACGACCGCCTTTTTGCTTGCTTCCAGCAGTCTTTTCAGCTCATCGATCAATGCTTGCTCTCTGGGTCCGATTTTGCCGATAGTGTATAGCACTTCGCCACGGGCCGCGCAACGTCGCATCAGAATTCAAGCCGCAGATGTACGCGGATGAACGCAGAGATTACCGCGCGGCGTTCCAGGGGGTCGTCGGTCTTTCGATGAGGCTCCTTATAACGGCGATCAGCTCCGCAGGCTCGACGGGTTTCGACAGGTGTATCTGGAAGCCCGAAGCGAGCGCCCTCATCCTGTCTTCTGCTCGCGCGTACGCAGTGAGCGCCACGGCCGGAATCCAGAGCCCGGATTCTCGCGTCCATGTTTTTACGCGCTTCATAAAGCTGTAGCCGTCTTCGCCCGGCATTCCGATGTCGGATACGATCACATCAGGCTTCCACTCTTTGATCTGTGCAAATCCTTCCTCTGCCGATGAGCTGGTTTTGATCTGCGCGCCGCTCTGCTTGAGCACAACGCTGAGCAGATGCAGCGAGTCGATCTCATCGTCTATGAGAAGCACTTTTACTCCATCAAGTGACAGCGAAGGGAAAAAGTCTAGCGATGCCCCGCTGCTAACCCCGGAGTAGGCGCGCCCTTTGGTGCTCTCCTTCGTTTGAAGCGCTATGCGCGGAAGGCGCACTATGAAGGTTGCGCCCCTACCTTCTCCCGGACTCTCGACGGCGACACTGCCGCCGTGATGCTCTATGATGTAGCGCACGATGGCAAGTCCTAAACCCAGGCCGCCGTGCGCCCTTGTCGAAGAGCCGTCTGCTTGTCGGAAGCGATCAAAAACGAAGGGGAGGAATTCGGGCGCTATCCCCTGCCCGGTGTCGCTCACAATGATCTCTATGTGAGAGTCGACGCGCGCGAGCCTTACCTCTACTCTTTTGTCTCGCGGCGTGAACTTCACGGCGTTGGAGAGAAGGTTCCATACTACCTGTTGAAGCCTGCTATCGTCGCCGAGGACCGGCCCCGCGTCAGGATCGAGCACGACATCGAGTTTCAAACCTTTCGCGTCGGCTGCCGGGCGCACCGAATCGACCGCCGCTTCGATGATGGGCGCAACCTCGACGGGCTGCGCCTTGATGCGGAACTTCCCCGAGATTATGCGCGACACATCGAGCAGGTCTTCTATGAGCTGCGCCTGCGCCATGGCGTTTTTCTCAATCGTCTTAAGCGCGCGTTTTGCCATCTCGTCGTCGAGGTTCCCGTTGGAGAGGAGCGTCGCCCAGCCGAGCATTGCATTAAGGGGGGTTCTCAGCTCGTGCGAGACGGTCGCAATAAACTCGTCCTTGGCGCGTGAGGCGGCCAGCGCCGCTTCGCGCGCAACACGCTCGGCGGCGAGAAGCCTCTCTCGTTCCTCTGTCGCTTCATCGCGTATATGCTTTATCTTGAGGTGCGCGCCGACGCGGGCCACAAGCTCGCGTGCGCTGAAGGGCTTCACAAGGTAATCATCCGCGCCTGCCTCAAGCCCTTCGATGCGCGACTCCTCGCCCGCGCGCGCCGAAAGAAGAATCACGGGCACCTCTCGCGTGAGCGGGTCGGCGCGCAGCTCGCGCAAAAGCTCGAAGCCATCAAGCCCCGGCATCATGACGTCCGAAAGAACAAGATCGGGCACGCGCTCTCGCGCAGCCTCAATCGCCGCTTTGCCGTCGGAGACGATCTCCACTCTCCAGTGAGGGCTTAATATGCGTCTCAAATACTCGCGCATGTCGGCGTTGTCATCGGCCAGAAGGATTTGCGCGGCAAAACTCTCTGTCACCTGATGCGCCGCGCCCGGTGACGAGACATCGACCATCATGCTTTCCGATCCTTGCTCTTCGGAGATCCAGCGTAACGCCTCTTCGACATAGAGCTGAGCGCCGGGCGCAGTCGAAAAGAGGACTGGCTCATTGAAGACGCGATCCGGGGGAAGGTGTGCCGAGCCTTTGGGTATCGAGATGGTGAAGGCTGTGCCTTTCCCGAGCTCGCTCTCAGCCTGAATGGTCCCGCCGTGAAGCTTCACCAGCTCCTGCACGAGGGCGAGCCCGATTCCTGTGCCTTCGTGTGTTCGCGCTTTCGCCCCGCGTATGCGGTGGAACCGCTCGAACAGATGCGGAAGGTCCGCCTCCGCAATCCCCGTCCCGGTGTCACGCACTCGTACTTGAACGTGATCGCCTGCCGGGCGCAGGCTGACGCTGATCTCGCCTTCAAAGGTGAACTTGAACGCATTGGAGAGAAGATTCAATATGATCTTTTCCCACATATCGCGGTCGACATAGACCCGCTCCGGAAGTGGAGGGCAGTCGATGACGAGCTGCATGCCGGCCCGCTCTATCGCAGAGCGAAAGACGCTCGCCATCTCTGCCGTGTATGTCGCCAGGTCGGTCGGCTTGTAGGCGGCCTGTATGCGCCCCGCCTCGATGCGCGAAAAATCGAGGAGCGTGTTGACCAGTTTTTGAAGTCTCAGACCGTTTCTGTGGACAACCTCAAGCTCTTGCCTGAGCTTCGGGTCGAGATCGCCGGAGAGCGCCTCCTCAAGCGGTCCCAGTATAAGCGTGATAGGTGTGCGAAACTCGTGAGAGACGTTGCTAAAGAAAGCGGTCTTTGCCCGGTCTAACTCCGCCAGCGCCTCCGCCCGCTTTCGCTCCGCCTCGTATGCCTGCGCCTCGGCCAGCGTCATGGAGACCTGCCCGGTTATCTGATCGAAGAAGTTCCGGTAATCGGCGTCGAAGGCTTTGCGCGGGCTGATGGCAAGCACTAGCAATAACAGAGCCCGGGTCTGGCCGGGTAACATCACCGGCATCACCAGCGCCCTTTCCGGGCGCTCAGGCCAGACGCCCGCGGGCAACTGGCTGAACCGCCGTTGAAGATGCTCTGCCATCCCGGCCCTGCCTGTGCGCGCCACTTCAGCCAGCGGCCAGCCTGTCGAGTCCGCGCCCGTCAGGTCGGCGACAAGCGGGCTGGCCTCGGTTCCCGGATCAATGCCCGCTGAGCCTGCGAGCCGCGCCTGTTTGCCGTCTTCACTGACCACATAGAGCAGCGCGAAGGGGATGTCGTGCGGGTTGGTCGCCAGCGTTTGCGCCGCGCTGCGGCAGACCTCCTCTGCCTGCCAGGCATTCGGGCTGCGCGCCATCTCGCGCAGCATATGTCCGCGCCGGTCGGCCAGCACTCGCGCTGTCGTCTCCAGCACGGTGACGAAGACGCCGCCCTCGCCGCCCTCCTCGTTGCGGACCGCGCTGTAAGAGAAGGTGAAGTAGCACTCTTCGACATAACCGTTGCGGTCGAGCGGCAACAACTGATCCGTGAGGGTTGTCGCCTCTCCCGTGGCCAACACCCGCCTGAACATCGGCCCTATGAAGTCCCAGATTTCAGCAAAGGTCTCCGGCGTGCCTCGCCCGAGCGCCGGGTGTTTGGTCTGGCCGAGGATCGGGCGGTAAGCGTCGTTATAAAATTGTGTGAATTCATGCCCCCAGGCTATGTACATTGGATAGCCGGAGCTGAGCAGGATGCTGAGCGCCGTGCGCAGGGACTGCGGCCAGCTCTCGACCGGTCCGACGGGCGTTCGCGCCCAATCAAAGCCGCGAATCAGGGCGCCCATCTCTCCGCCGCCTGATAGAAAGTTGTTTGCTGGTTGCTGCCCGCCTTCCTCGTGGGCTACTTCCATATACAAATACCGCTCGTTCAAAATGCGCGTTTCCGGGTGTGAGTATATTCGGAGCGTCCACCTCCGGTGAGGAGTTCGGTCTGGGATTTTACCACCCCATGCGCCAGAATGTTTAGCCCGCCCCTGCTTTTTGCGTTCAGGTTGTCGTACGAGACATTAATATTGACCGCAGAGGGCGCCGCAGGAACGCAGAGCTATATTCTTCCTCTGCGGTTATCTCCGGTCAATTGCCGTGCCGGTCGCTGCGGCTTGAAATGAGGTATGCGTCAAAGAGATACTGCCCTTCTACCTCGTGCCGGCGTGTCGTGGGCCACGCGCATCTTTAGAAAAGGAGTTACCTATGGCTGAAAAGCTTTCCAGCAAGCAACTGAAGTTGATGGATGAATACTGGCGCGCGGCCAACTATCTCTCGGTCGGTCAGATTTATCTTCTCGATAATCCCCTGCTCAAAGAGCCTCTCGCCGTAAAGCATGTAAAGCCGAGGCTGCTCGGTCACTGGGGCACGACTCCCGGCCTCAACTTCATATACGTTCATCTCAATCGCGTAATCGAAGAGCACGACCTGGACATGATATACATATGCGGCCCCGGTCACGGCGGCCCCGGCATAGTCGCCAACACGTACCTCGAAGGGACTTATAGCGAGGTCTATCCGAACGTCTCCGAAGACGCCGAGGGGATGAAGCGGCTGTTCAAACAGTTCTCGTTTCCGGGCGGCATACCGAGCCACGTCGCCCCCGAAACGCCCGGCTCGATACACGAAGGCGGCGAGCTTGGCTATGCCCTCTCGCACGCATACGGGGCCGTCTTCGATAACCCCGATCTGATAGCGGCGTGCGTCGTAGGCGACGGGGAGGCCGAGACCGGGCCCCTCGCGGCGTCCTGGCATTCGAACAAGTTTCTCAACCCCGTAACCGACGGGGCGGTGCTCCCCATCCTGCACCTCAACGGTTACAAGATCGCAAACCCGACCGTGCATGCGCGCATCAGCCGCGAAGAGCTTGAGGGCCTCTTTACAGGCTACGGGCACAAACCGTATTTCGTCGAAGGATCGGACCCCGAAGAGATGCACCGGCTGATGGCCGGAACGCTCGACGAGGTGATCGCGGAGATAAAGCATATACAGCGCCGCGCTCGCTCCGAACGGCGGGCCGAGCGCCCACGATGGCCCGCGATAATACTGCGCTCGCCGAAAGGATGGACCGGCCCGGAGTCGGTCGACGGCAAAAAGACCGAAGACTACTGGC
>DASTET010000108.1:0-4795 GCA_035709445.1 Blastocatellia bacterium
ACTGTATCCCTATGACCTTGTGATCGACGCTGAAGATATATTTTCGTATGAAACCCGTTGGCGGCTCGTGGCGATGTACCTCGCCGTGAGCTGGATGTGGATGAACCTCGGCCATTATGCCCACCTCCTATCGGTTTACTGGTATTGCTGAAGCAGCTCGGATAAACGCTCTTTAAACGGCTCTTCCCCAAGCCCTGATATCTGCCGGAAGTCCTCTTGCGGCACGACCAGCATGAAGCTCTTCATGTTGTAATGGAGCTGCCCGCACAGCTCGGCGCAGGGTATCTCGTATCGGCCCACCTTGGTCGCCGTAAAATGCAGCTTGACGTTGAGGCCCGGCACGGTGTCCTGCTTGAATCTGAGCTGCGGAACGAAGAAGCTGTGGATGACATCTTTTGACCGCAACGTAAGCTCGACCTGATGGTCAACGGGGACGACGAGCGTCGTCACCTGTATGTCGTCCTTGCCGTTCGGGTCAGCCGGATCGAGCCCTACATAATTGAGCGACGAATCGTTTATAAACTTCGGCTCGGTACGCCCGAACGTGTTGTCCGCGCCCGGATAATGAAAGTTGAACTGGAACTGTTGCGCGACGACCGAGACCTTCACTGCGTCGGCGCTGGCCGCAGTCATATGCAGGTCCGCCCAGACACGCTGGCCCAGCACCGCGAGGATGACGAAGACGATGGCGGTCGCTGCCGTCCAGGTGACTTCGAGACGGTTGCTGCCGTGCGAATAGACGGCGCGCTCTTTGCCGCGCGAGCCGAAACGAAAGACGGCGTACCCAAGGGCTATCTGCGCAAGCGTGAACGCGATGCCTACGACCCACAGGGTCCGGTTGAACTGGGCATCAATCGCGCCGCCATGCGTCGAGATATTTTCGGGGAACCACCAGAGCGTCTGGCCGAACAGCAGTTTTTGCCCGATGAACAGAATCGCCGTCCCGATCGCCAGAATCCAGAGCAGCACAGCCAATGCTTTGCCCATGTCTTTTCCTCAAGAAGATTTCAAATTTGAGATATGAGATTTCAAACCAACCTTACCGGTTGAGCACCATCAGCGCGAAAAGGGCCGGCAGGTAGAGCACCGAAGCGAGAAGCAACTGCCGGGCTCGCCAGGTAGTCTTCGCTCGCGCCGCGCGCACGCTGTAATACAAAAAGACCAGACCCAGCAGCGTCGCCCCCACCATATAGACCGTCCCCGCAAGCCCCAGCATCGCCGGCATAAGGCTCACCGGCAGCAGCATCAGCGTGTATGCGACGATCTGCTGGCTCGTTACCCGCCCCTCCGGCTCGACTACCGGGAGCATCTTGATCCCCGCCCGCGCGTAGTCGTCCCGGTACATCCAGGCGATGGCTAAAAAGTGCGGGAACTGCCACAAAAAGAGTATGGCAAAAAGCACCCACGCTTCCAGCGTCACCTCTCCCCGCGCAGAGGTCCACCCCATAAGCGGCGGCATCGCTCCGGGGAACGCGCCGAGCACGGTCGAAAGCGTCGTCCTCGTCTTCAGAGGCGTGTAGACGAACAGATAACTTGCAAAGGTCAGCACGCCGAGCATCGCCGTCAGCCAGTTTATCAGCACGCCTATATAGACGGTCGCAACTATAGAAAGCCCCAGCCCGAAGAGCAGGGCCTCAGTGGGCGCAAGCTTTCCCGACGGCAGCGGGCGCGCCTCGGTCCTGCGCATCAGCCCGTCGAGGTCGCGCTCAAGATACTGGTTGAGCGTCGATATGCCCGACGAGAGCAGCCCGATCCCCACCGACATATTTAAAAGGCCGAAGTAATCTACGCCATCCGGCCCCATTCCGAGGCAGAAGCCCGCGGCAGCCGTCAGCACTACGAGCATCGTTATACGAGGCTTGGTCAATTCGAGGTAAGCCGACGGCCTGCCCACGCGAGAGCTTTCCTCTTCAACGCGATTTGCGAGTGATTCCATAAAGCTAAACAGTAGCCCTCCGCGCGGAAGACACCTGTGCAGGAGGCGACTTCTCCGCACCCCGGCGTCCGGGCGCGATCGTGCGGTAAGACCTTAGTGCCAGCACGATCATGTTGGCCAGCGTCAGCGCGCCGACCGCAAGATGCGCGACCGTCAGGCTGATCATAGGCTCAAGCGGCTGAGGGTCGTCGGCCGAAGCCAGCCTCGCAAGATAGGCCAGTATGCCCAGGCCTAGCTGAACGACCAGCAGCGCGATAAGCAAGACGGCGGGCCGGCTCAGATACGCATCTTCGCCGTGACGGCGCAGCACCGTCGTCGCCGTCCATATTACGAGGGTCGCGACGACGACCGCGCCGACTATATGAGGAATGATGCCGAATGCCTGATGTCGAAACCCCGCTCCAAGCACAAGCTGGATCAGTATGGCCGCCACGGTCAGCACTACAAGCCGGCGCACCCCGAAGCCGCCCGTGTCGCGGCGGACCTCTCGCGGGGTCCACCAGCTCCGCGACGTGAACACGGCGATGGCCACTACCGTTGCGAAAAAGCTCTGCGCGATGAGCGCGTGCGGCACCGCTATAAATGGCTTATAAGCAGGATAAAGGACTCTAACTCCACCAATCAGCGCCTGAACGACTACGCCCACAAACGCCAGCAGCGCCAGGTTTCGCACCCAGCGCCTCCGCTCGGTAAACCAGGCCCACAGCGCGAGGATGAAGGTCGAGACTCCGACCACACCGGCAATAAAGCGGTGCGAGTACTCGTAACGCACGTTTGATACAAAGTAATCCGAATGAATAAGCCACCGGCCGAATGAGAGCGGCCAGTCGGGCACGCTGTCGCCCGCTTCGTTGCTTGTGACGAGCGCCCCCGCTATGAGCAGCACAAGAGTTTCTAAAGCGACCAGGATGGCGAGCCAGTAGAGCCAGCGATGCAGCCTCAGCCCGCTGCCAGGTTCATTCCCCGCTTGTTCTTTCAAAAACTTCTCCTCCCAACCGGCGAGCAGTGAGGGCAGAAATTATTTCTGCCCCCGCTACCCCAACTATAATCGCGCGACTAGGGCAGCACCAGCGCGGGCTCCACGGTGAGCGAGGTCGGCGCGTAGGCGACGCCCTGCTTGAAGGTGAAGTCCTGCGTCACCGTCCCGTTGGCGTTTACGGTTATGTTCTGTTTCTGCTCTCCCATCGACTCGTGCCAGGCAACGAGCGTATAGCTTCCCGGAGGCACGCCTTTGATCGTGTAAGAGCCGTCCTTTGCGCTTACGGTCTGGAACGGATGCGCAAGCACGCCGACGTAAGCCTTCATCCAGGGATGCTGATTGCACTTGACAGGGATCAGCGTCTCCGGCCTGTTGAATTTCCTCTCGATGGGGGCCGCGCCCGGAGGCTGCGACAGGTTCCACTCAGGGTTGCTCTTGGGAGTCGGGTGGACGTTGTGGGTCGCTTTGTCGCTGTTTGTGACCCTGAACGTCTGCCCGGTCTGCAATCCCAGGACGTGCGGATCATATTTGCACCCTAGCTGATCGAGCGTGACGGGCGAAGGCGGGGTGTCGTACTGGAAATTGTCGATCCTGCCGCCCGTCAAATAAACGTAGACGTTTGCGAGCTTGCCGTCGGTGACCACATACTCTTCGGTCATCTTGTCACCTGCGACTGCCGCGCAATTCGGGTCCTGCCCCATATCGATCCGCTTGGGCGCAGGCGGCGTCCCGTCAAAATTGACCGCGCCCGATATGGTCCCCTCGTCGCCTTTCGGAGTGAACTTCGCCTTGCTTGTATCTTGCTCCGGCCCATTCGCATCCTTCTCCTTGGGCTTGCAGGCGACGATGAGCAGGGCGGTCAAGACTATCGTCAATATAGTAAATCCGAGTCTCTTTAACATTGCATTTTCTCCTGACTGAATTGTCTGTTCCGAATCTTATCAGAAGCCAGAATTCGGAAGCCAGAAGCCAGGTGCCAGAAGTTAGAATCTTTGAGCAAGTATCTCGATTGCGTCTCATATTCTGCATTCTGGCTTCTGAATTCTGGCTTCTTATTATCATGGTCCCGACGAGCGGCCCCCGCTTCGTGGCGACGCGCGAGCCACGGGCCTGCGCGATTTATCGCCCGCAGCCGATGCGCCCGTATTCGTCCCGCCGGTCTCGGCGGGCGCGGCGGCAGGCGCGCTTGTCCCGCTCGAAAGCAATCGCCTCTGCTCTTCGGGAGTGATCTGGAACATATACCGGACAAGCAGGGCCACATGGTCCCCGTCATAATTCTGGAACGCGGGCGGAGTCGGCCCCGCAAACACCCATCGGTCCTTCGCCTCGTCGCGCGTAAACAGGCCCGACGGCATAGACGTGCCCGGGCTTATTATCGACGGGTCGAGCAGCCACCGTTCGGTCCATGCCGGCTTCAGGCGTTCGGGCGCGATAAGGAAGTTAGGCGCGGTAGCAAGCGCGTCGTGCCCCGGCTCGCCCGTCATATGGCACTTCAAACAGGGCGCGGCAGCCGATGTGAATAGAGCGCGCGCAAGGTTCTGCTCTTCCGTCGTCAGCGGTTCCAGCCGCTCAGGTATATAAGGCTGCTGCTGCGAGCTCGCTCCCATAAAGAAGTTCACAAGCAGTTGCAGCTCGTTGGGCGAGAAGTTGAACGTGGGCATGCGCGCCATCAGGTATTGACGCACCCCGTTGCGGTTGAGCCCGAGCGGCTTGCCCAACCCGGCAACAGCGCCGGGCGGAGAGGCGGGCTGCCCTTCTGCCGCCTCAGGCGGCACCTGCGCTTGAGCCGCGCCTTGCGCGGGCGACGGCTGTTGAACAGATGATGACGCTCCCGTGGGCTGCGCGGGCGGCCCTCCCGCCATATGCTGTGCAAGCCTCGC
>DASTET010000109.1:0-3137 GCA_035709445.1 Blastocatellia bacterium
GAAAGAGCGCGGCGAGCCTGGCCGGGACTGTCAGCACCACTTCCGCATCGCCGCGTTTACAGGCATCAATGATCTGGCGGGCTGCGCTCTCGGCGCTCGTCGAGATGATGGGAAGCGAATCGCTTATCAGAAACCAGGCGAACTCACGGCGATGTTGGCCCTTGAACGTGGCATTGTACGGGCTGCCGGTTCGCATAAGCCCCGGACACACGGTGGTCACGACGATCCCGTCTCCGGCAAGCTCCGCGCGCAGACCTTCGGAAAATCCTGTCAGCGCGAACTTGCTCGCGCTGTAAGGGAGAAGGTGCGGCACGCTTATCTTGCCCCCTATCGATGAGATATTGACGATGCGGCCTTCGCCACGTCTGCGCATTCCGGGCAGCGCGGCAAGCGTCGTATATAACGGCCCCCAGAAGTGCGTGCTCATCGCCTCTTCATAGTCACCGAGCGTCATCACATCCATCGGCCCTACTTCGATCACGCCCGCGTTGTTTATGAGAACGTCTATGCGCCCGAACCTGTCTTCGACGCTCTCTGTCATCGCTTCGACCTGCGCCCTGTCGGTAACATCACAGGGCACGGCGATGACTTCCGCGCCGCGCGAGGTCAGATCGTCGTGCGCTCGTATAAGCTCCTGCTCGTCGCGGGCGCAGATGGCAAGCCGCGCGCCTTCTCGCGCAAGCTCGCGCGCCATGACGAGACCCAGCCCGCGCGAGCCTCCCGTTATCAAGACAACGCGGCCTCGCATGTCGTAAAGCGAGCCCCGTCGCTTGAGCGCGCGCGCGGCCAAAAGCGCGCCCGCCCCCGCGCCAATCAGCATAAGCAAGCTCTTTTTGCCACCGTTCATTTCCTTTCACCTCGTCGCCTTGCGCCAGTCCGAACCGGCAAGGCTCTCCTCGCGGGCTACGTTTCTGACGCCCTCAATTTTCACCCTTTTTTCAAGGTTGTAGAGCCCGTAAGGGTGTCTGAGCACCGGGAGCGCGACGTTGCGAACGGGGATGCCGCGAGCGGTCACGCCCTTCTCTTTTCCGCTGTGCGCGTGCCCGTGCAGCACAATATCGGCCCCCGCGCTGTCGATTGCTTCGGCCAGCAGGTAGCTCCCCAGAAACGGGTATATCTCAAGCCGCTCGCCTTCGAGCGTCTCTTTGATTGGCGAATAGTGGAGCAGCGCGATCCGATAATCCGTATCGAGGCGGCTCAACTCTTCTTCCAATCGAGAGGCGAGCTTTTCGGTGTGATGTATAAAGGATTTCATCTCAGGCTCGCCGAACGCGGAGCCGGACGCGCCTGCAAACCCGCCTCCAAAGCCCTTTGTCCCCGCTATACCTACGGTCGAGCCGTTTATCGAAAGCGTCACGCTTTCGCCGTCGAGGACTATTATCTTTCGCCGCTCCATCTCGCCGCGCACGGCGTGTGCCTGGTCCGAGTGATAATCGTGGTTGCCGAGCACGACGGCTATAGGGACCTGCACTGCCTCAAGGTCGCGGGCCAGCACCTCGGCCTGCTCCGCCGCGCCGTGGGTCGTCAGATCCCCGGCGATGAGCAGCAGGTCGGCCACCTCGTGAATCCCGCTCCAGTAGTCCCGCAGTCTTCCTCCCGAGTCTTCCGAATAGTGAACGTCGCCTATGGCCGCCACTCTAATCACTGATAACCTCCGGCTGAACTGGTGGTGAGACTTCGATCACTGTTATCTCGTTTCGCACTTCGAGGTCCGGCACCGTCTCAGAGACGACGTCGGCGATAAAGCGTCTGCGCTCTTCGCTCGACGTATGGCCCATCAGGTGGACCTTGCCCTGGATTATCATGACCTTGACGTCGAGCTTATTGACTCTGGGGTCGGTCGCGAGCGCGTTCTGAATCTTGCCGACCAGATATTGATAGTCTGCGTTCATGTTTTTCCGCCGCTCAGCAAATCTCAAGCAGTTCGAGCAATGACTTGATGACTCTGTCGGGCACGAGCAGGTCGAGCGATTGCGCGTACAAAAGCAGGCTCAAGACGCGCTTCGGCCCGGCGCGCGCTCGCCGGACTATGTAATCCCAATCGAGTTCGCTTGTCCTGATAATCGTCAGCAGGTCGTTGAGGTGTCGCATGCAATGGCGATCGAGGCTCAGGCTATGCTCGTTCAGCACGAGCGCTTTGACCACGAGCAGGTCCTCGGGGCTGAGCGTGCGCACCTGCCTGTGATTGAAGTCGACCACGGTCGCGCGCTCGATCATCTCGTCGTCGAGAAAGACGGGGCCTGAAGACTTGAAGATTACATCGACCATAACATCTCTTAAAAAACCTTTATAAAGCCATGTCGTGTCGGTCCTTTCAGTCTCGAACCCGGCCCCGGCGAGGGCTTCCAGAATCTTTTCAGCGTCTTCAGGTTTTACAAAGACATCGATATCGTGAGTGAATCTGTGCCCGCCGAGTGCGGTGGCGGCGACCCCTCCCATCAATACATACCTGACGCCGCTCTGGTTGAGCGCGTCGAGCGCCGTATCGAGGACTTCGAAAAATATCTCGTTGTCCGATTCTATCAATGTCCTCATCTCGTCTCTCCAATCGATAGGGTTTGAAGAGCAATCTTTATACCAGCCTTTCCGGCGCGTGAAGTGAGGTTTAGCGCCTGCAAACACGGATTGAATAATTACACCGACTGCTTCTGATGAGTTGGGGCGGTACAGCGCGGTGAACTGCTTTCATCCACGCATCTCGCCGTGGACGGGACCTATACATAAGGCTGGTACTCTTATTGCTTGATGATCCATGACCGATCATTGGTCTGGTTACTTCTGTTTGAAGGATCGCTATGTGCAACCTCCTAGAAAATAAGTAAAGGCTGCTTGGATCGGACATCGTTATCACTTACCAGCCTGATCTCGAGCAGCCTTTTTTTTATATGGAGAGATAGAATGCGGTCGTCCTCTCATACAATAACTTCCCAGGTGTGGGACAAACTTCACAAGAGAGGAATGATGGCTCCATAACCCTTCTTTCGCCCCTTGTTGCAGGGTTGCTGGCATCTCGCTTGCTATATCGCTAAAGACTGTAATGAAAGCTGCGCGCAGGCTCTGCGAGCCTGTTATGCGCGGGAGGTGACTTTGATGAGAATCGGTGAGATTCGAACGGTCGATGGGCCGAATATCTATAC
>DASTET010000110.1:0-2253 GCA_035709445.1 Blastocatellia bacterium
CATACAGAACGCACGCGAGCTCTTACGGGGACGCGGATGGCTATCGATCTCGATGTTCTTCTGCGCATAGATGTCTATCCCCATTCCGGCCATCGTCTCTCGATAGACGCTCAGAAGCTTATGGGGCGGGAAATGATCATCATAGCGCGTCAAGTGAAGCAGCCTGAGCGCGTCGCTGCGCTCCGCCTCATCGAGAGGGATTCGAAGCTGGCGTTTTAGCTCCTGGTCGAGACAGGCGACATAAGGCGATTCTGTTTTTTCGAGAAGCGATTCGCCCTCGCGGGCTATTTTTCTATAATCGATCCCGCTCAGCTCTTCGTAAAGGGCGAGGTAGCTCGCGTGTCCGAGCGTGCGGGCGGAGGAGTGAAACCGAGAGAGCCGCTCTACCCTGAGGTCGTTCGACGAGTCTATGACATCAAGCCGGCGTTTATAGATCGCTTTGCGGCTCTCGCGATCTGGCTCGGTTATGACGGCTACTACCGAGTCCTGAAACGTCATCCTGCGCCCCATCCACTCGACGTTGGCCGCCGCTTCGAAACGGCTTATCTCTTCGGTCAGCCTTTTTGCGGCGTCTGCAAGAAATTGCTCGACAGCAAACAGGAGCAGGTGCTTGAGGGCGCGGCGGTCGGTCTCGAAGTGCTCCGGCAACTCATCAAGACCCTGCTTGAGCCGCGCGATAGAGTCGAGGTTGAAGAGGTCGCCGTATCGCTCATAGATCGGGGCTATTTCGAGATTCGGCTTTTGTCCCGACAGGTGCAGATAGTATTCGCGGTTGCTTGCCTCGCAGAAATCAACATATTCTCGTCTGTACTCTTCGAGCATTCCTTCCTCGCCCAGCGCAAGCACTGAAAATATCGGCGCAACGGGGGAGTGTCAAGCGCGAAGCCTTTATTCGTGAGCTAACCTTGAAAGAAGGGAGGGGGTCCTGCGGTTAACAAAAAAATAGGCGACACAGCGTGGGATGACTGTGTCGCCTTGTTTCCGGTTACCGTCCTCACCACAGTAACCGAGAATCGAGAACAGGAAGTGATGTTGTCATCACCCGTATCTCTTGCCCCACCTGTGCTTGAGCAATCAAAGTGCCAGATAGGGGCAATACCCGGTTCCGGTTATAATGATCAGTATTTTGGTGAAGTTAATCGGTTTCAGCCTGTCTTTGCGCGCTTACGGAAGGGCTGATTTGTGTAAAAAATACATAATTTGGGTGGAAATATTTACTCACGTAGCTTGTCTCACTGCCAGCGGAATAGCCGCAGCGCGAGCGCGAAGCTTATGAGCCCCCACGCGACAAGCACGCCGACCTCAGGCCAGACTGTTACGAAAGGAGCCCCTTCATTCATCACCGCACGGAGCGAATCGTTGAGCGCCGTAAGCGGCAGGGCCTTTATGAAAGGCTGCAAAAGGTCGGGAAACCGCGCCGCCGAAAAGAACGTCCCCGAAAGGAGCCACATCGGCAGCATCACAAAATTCATAAGGCCCGACACGCCCTCTATAGTCTTCGGGCGCGCGGCGACAAGCAGCCCAAGCCCCGCAAACGACATCGCCCCTATGAGCGAGACTACGGCCAGCGCGACGAGCGAGCCATGAACCCTGACATCGAAGACCAGCCACGCGAAGACCACTACCGCCGCCACTTCGAGCACCAGAAAGACGAGCCGCGAGAGCATAAATGAGAGCAGGTAATGAGACCGCCGCATAGGAGTGGCCGCAAGCCGCTTGAGCAGCTTGCGCGTGCGCGCCTGCACGACCGCAAATCCGAGCCCCCACATCCCGCTCCCCATCAGGTTCAATCCGACAAGCCCCGGAACGAGGAAATCGATATACCTCGCCCCCGGCTCGACCACCGTCTCTTCGCGCACCTTTGCCACATCGGCGCGTCCAAACGCCCGCTGCAAAGCATCGTCTACTACGAGCCGGGCGGCGCGGCTTTCGGGCCGCGTCGGGTCATAGCGATAGTCGAACTCAGGCGCGCCCGCCGTTTGAGATTCGCCCTGACCCGCGTCGCGCGCGCGCACTACTATATCGACTTTGCCGGTCCGCAAAGCCTGCGCGGCTTCTTCGGGGGAAAGCCGCATCGCCTTTACATCGGCAGACCCGGTTAGCTTCTCGATGATCTCGATAGCGGCGCTGTCGCCCGGCCCGCTGACCTCGATGGCGACGGGCGTCGGGTCAGGCGCGGTATTGCGAAAAGCTATTCCGAGCGCGAAGGCAAGCAGCACCGGAAAGACGAAGACCCAGAAGACGGCTTCTGGC
>DASTET010000111.1:0-2441 GCA_035709445.1 Blastocatellia bacterium
ATCAATTGAAAAGGTTAATAATTGGTTCTTAATGATTCGCGTGCTGGATGCTTGAGAGCTGCGATTGCGCCGCTTCTTTACTGGTTATGATCCTGATTCGTGTGATCTTACTGTTGGCAGTCTCGCTTGCGATCGGGTGCGAGCAAACACCGCAGGTCCCGGGCGTGGCCAAGCAGAATTACCCTGCGATAATTAGGGACTCGCCGGATCGTCGCGCGAATGCCGAGCGCGAGTGGCGGCGCATGCTCGATGCCTACGGCGTGGCGCAAACGCCGCCCGATCTCTACCCGATCATCTATACGCCGCGCTCGCTGCTCGGCGTCTCCGGCGCTATAGACGTCATGCCCTATACCCCGGAGCCGGGGAACGAGGACATAGCTTTGCGCACGGCGGTCAGGGGGTTTATAGACCGTTGGAGAGAGTTCATAGGGGCCGACCCTGCCGCGCTGTCGCTGGTAAGCGCCGACGAGACAGGCCCGACCCGGCGGCTCCTGTACCAGCAGGCGAACTATCCGTTTCCCATAGCTTCGGGATTCGGAGAGATGACCGTGATAATAAGCAGCGACGGCAAGCTTATGCAGCTTGATGACAGGCTCATACCGGTTGTCGAGCTGCCGCTGCAACCTGCCATCGCAAGGGAAGACGCCGCCCGGCGAGTGGTGGGCCGCACTTTCACCTATGCGGATATCGCCGGCGCCCGGCAACAGGAGCGAATAGACGCGATCGAGGCGGTGAGCGTTAAACGGATCGTGGCCCTGCCCGTAGAGAAAGCCGATGCGATCGAGGTCCATCTGGCCTGGGAGATCACGGCAGGCAAAGCGCTCACGTGGACGGTCTACATAGACGCGATGACGGGTGAGGATCTGAGGGTCGATCAGAACTTTAATACCTGAGAGTAGGATTCAGGTTATCCTTAAAAGTTATGGAAACAGTAATAACACGCGACACAGACATAATCCGAGAGTACCTGGCTGCGCTCGACGCGCGCGAGCGAGGTATCTCTCCATTTGCGCGGCTGGCGGCGACAGTGAAGCTTGCGCAACTGCGCCGGGAGCTTGACACGGCTCAGCTTGAGACCACAGACGAAGACCTCGGCGCTCTGCGTCGCGAAGTCGATGAGAGGCTGAATCGGACCTTTCTGCGCCGCTTTCAGGTCAACCCGTGGGGCGCGCGGCTTTCGATCTTTCTGCTTGTCGTCCTCGGTCAGCAGCTTCTGCTCGCGCTGTGGATGCTGGCAACGGCGTTATTCGTGAAGTTCTCGCCGGTCCCGCAGTGGTGGAATCCTGTGCTGCCGCACGAAGAGCCGGTGTTTTTATATGTATTCCTGTTTCTATTTTTCTTCGTGACCCCTATGCTCGCGTTGCTGGTTCTGTTCGGCGGCAGGTATTTTCGATCCTGGCGCAGGACTCTGCCCGCTACCTTGATCATCTTCCTGCTCGCCGTGCTCGGCTCTTACCTCGTTGTGCGCGGCAAGCTCAATCCGGTTCAGCGGTCCTCTTCCGTGTCGCAACTTTCGCGTCAGCGCGGGCTAGAGACCATTGAAAGCTACCGCCAGTGGGTCGATGCCAACTGGCTGATGAAAGACCCTCGCTTCCAGCGCGATTACGAAGCCTATTTGCGCAAGGGGCCGGGCCGATGGATAACTTCGCGCTTCGACGCGAAAAACGACGCTGCGTGGCGCGACTCGATGCCGGTTATAAACGAATATCTCGACGGGGGGCAGGACCCTGCCAGCTTCCGCGAATGGCTCAAGTACTATCTCGACCGAAACAGGATTTATTCCGAAGAGCGCATAGACCAGGAGGTCGCTCAGATGACGAGCGACGCCAACCAGCCGTTTCTCGGAATCTGGCAGGTCGAGCCTTATCTGAAGGAGCGCGACGAGCGTTCTTACCGGGCTTACCTTGGGTCGGTCAATCGCTCGGCGAAGGTCTGGGGGCTATTGAGCCTCGGGCTGCTCACCGTGGTCTTTCTGATCATCTACCTGACCGGTCCGGTGCTCTCGTTCTGGGAGCGCAAGAGCATATCCCGGCGGGCCGGCGCGAAACGAAGCGCAGAAGACTCGTTCGACACCGAGCCGCGCGCTGCGGCGACCGCTCGAAATACGGACCGGCATTACTGGTTCCCCGAGCGGCGCGATATTACCTCCGTGCCTTTTTTCGATGCTCCGTTCGAGATACTTTCGCGGGTCCATAGAACATTTTTGAGGCTTGCGGTCCTGGCCGTGCTGAGCATCTTTCTCTTCTGGGCGCTTATCTATATGATCGGCCTCGCGCGCGGCCCTGAGAATGTCGGGTCGCAGGTCGCCTTCATGCAGAGCAATCTGCTCTTGGGAAGCGCAGTCGGGTCGGATGATGATCGAGACGGCAGCATGATCGCGGCGAGCGCAGACATTGAGCAACAGAGCTTCAATTACTCTGCGCTTGCGGACCAGACACAGA
>DASTET010000112.1:0-5205 GCA_035709445.1 Blastocatellia bacterium
CAGCCGGGTTTAGTGTATATCACGACGCTCAACTCAAAAACCTCCTTGATGATTTATATTTCGATTGCATCGGTGCAGTCGGGGCTAGTGTAACAAAGTGAAAAAAAGCTGCCAAGCTGTGAAAAGGTCATACGAGTTGAAGTGAGTGATATTCAATGCTATCTTTTGCGGCAAATTCCGAAGATTAATAGTGTGACAGAAGAGAAGGGAGAAACTCAATGCGCGATGAGGCCAAAAAAAGGGCGGCTGAGAGGGCTGTCGAGTACGTCGAAGACAATCAGGTTATAGGGCTTGGCACCGGCTCGACGACGAAATTCGCAATTGAAGCCATAGGACGGCGGGTCCAGTCCGGGCTCAATATAAGAGGGGTTCCGACATCGAAAAACAGCGAGCTGCTGGCGCGCGAGCTCGGGATTTCTCTGGTCGACCTCAACGATGTCGAGATGATCGATGTGACGATAGACGGCGCCGATGAGATCGATCCGAGCTTTCATATGATAAAAGGCGGAGGCGGCGCGCTGACAAGGGAGAAGCTTGTCGCCCTTGCTTCTGATGCTCGAATCATTGTCGTAGATGAGCCGAAGCTTGTTGAGACTCTCGGCCAGACCCGGTCGCTCCCGGTCGAGGTATTACCCTTTGCCTGGCGTATGTCGGCTAGACACCTGTCATCGCTCGGGAGCAAACCCCTGCTGCGACGAACCGGAGAGGCGGTCTTCATAACCGACAACGGAAACTATATACTCGATTGTGAGTTCGGGCCTATCGCGGACCCCCCCTCGCTTGAAAAGAGTATAAGGCTTCTGCCCGGCGTCGTTGAATGCGGGCTTTTCATATCGATAGCCGACAAGGTCGTGATCGCTTACGATGACCGTGTAGAGGTGCGCAGCCGCCAGGGCTGATTCAGAGGGTCAGCCGAAAAAAAATGCTTTGACATTGGGCCGACCTCTAGTAGAATCTCCGCCACCCCTGAAACAGTAGCCCCCATCCGGAGGACGATTCGTGGAGAATGCACATTGGAGGGAAGGGCTTTTCGAAAGCTTCGGGCAGCTTGTGGAGATAGAAGTATGTCGCAACACCTTCCAGGTACCGGAGAACAATAAACTGCTACGCTGTTTCCAGTTCCTTAAGATGGACGCCATTTCCTACGGTGACTATTGCTGGAACGGCGATTGTACAAACTGTCAGGTCTGGTACCAGAACGAAAAAGGGGAGCATAAGAGCGCGCTTGCCTGTAAGCATTATGTCAAACCGGGAATGGTAATAACCGAAATCAGCGGGACGCTAAAGACCGACCTCAGCGATTAGGTCCTCTCCTCTCTGGGTTTGAAGAGGAACCGGTAGATCATATCGGTCAGCGAATCGATAGCCCTTTCCTGGTCGAATTCCACGCAGCCCATGACATAGTCCTGCGATATATCGAGCACCGCGCGATGGACAATGAAGGTGGCCGCTTCCAGATCGAGCTCCCTGGCAAGCCCTGCTTTCTGTGCTAAAGAGAGTATCTCGTGTAGCTTTGCAATAGACCGCTCCGTCAGCGCCTTATGTCGAGCCGTAAATTCCGAATCTTTGAGAACAAGCTCGAAGATGACCCGGTGAAGCCCGGCCAGCTTCTGTTTGTCCTTTATAGCATTCGAGATGGCCTGTCTTATGCTCGGTCTCAATTCCGAGTCGAACAGGTGCTCCGGCTTTAGGCTTTCAAAGACATTCTTGAACAATTCATCGGCGAGACGGTCAAATATGGTTAGAAGCAACTGACGCTTGTCTGTGAAATAGACGTAGAAAGAGCCTACGCTCACGCCGGCCGCAGACGCTATCTCATTTGAAGTAGTCTTCTCGTATCCCAGTTCCTGAAATAGCTGGATTGCTGCCTGAATTATCTTCTCTCTTGTCTGTTTGCTTCTTTCCTGCTTCGGCCCCGTCTGAATCCCAGACGTTATTGTATTACCCATCTTCTATCTCCAGCTTCCTTGCTTTTCATTTATTTTTCGCGGATTATACCAACCCCCGAATTGAAGTTCAAAATAAAACTAGACAAAATGAGTTCAAACTCAATATATTTCTTCAGAACTTGAGTTCAATTTCATCGTATCTTGAGATTGAGCAGGCGAGCAAGTTGCGAAGGAACTCTGAAAGGAGCAGTGAAGATGGCCGGTAGAAGAATGAAAAGTATTGCAATTGCAATTGTTTGTGTATTAGCGGGGATGGGGTCGCAGGTATTTGGGCAGTCTGTAACGAGAGAGCTGGTTGTAACAAGGGATGCAAAGGTCGGGGATGCAGTTCTAGCAAAGGGTACATACTCAATCTCTTTCGATGATCAGAAGGATGGTGAGCTTTCAGTTATGAAGGGCGGGCGCGAGGTCGCCAAGGTCAACTACAGGCTTGTCGACCTTGGCAAGGGCGCATCAAAGAGTGTCGTTGTCTTCTCCTCCTCCGATGACGGATCCTTCAGGGTTCGAAGGATCGAGCTAAAGGGAGACAAGATGGCATTACAGCTCGATTGATTGAGAGCCCTGAAGCTTTTAACAGTGGCAGCAAAGAGCAGAGAAGAACATCTCAGGTCGCAGTCAAAAGCTGCGATCTTTTTTTCTTACACTTAGCCCAATACCTTTAACCTTTTTGATGAGCCGGGCGTTTCTTCAGAGGCAGAGCGCGGCTCAACCGGGTTATAAACCGTATCCCTTTCGACGGGGATTCGACCTGCGCCTCTTATCAATTCTTCTATTCCGCCTCTGGTCAAGTGATTCTGATTTCCCTCGGCAAGATAGGACTCCATAAGGGTCCCGCCCTCATTTATTGTTCCATCCAGGTCATCGGCCCCGAATCGAAGAGCGGTCTGTGCGAGATTCTTTCCGAGCATTACCCAGTAGGCTTTTATATGCGGGATATTGTCCAGAATTAGGCGCGAGATGGCAATCGTCTTGAGGCTATCGACCCCTGACGGACCCGGCAGGTGAGAGATTGCCGTCCCTTCGGGATGAAAAGCCAGAGGGATAAAACACATAAACCCGCCTGTCCGGTCCTGAAGCTCCCTCAATCTTATGAGATGGTCCACTCTGTCCTCGAACGACTCGACGTGACCGTACAGCATGGTCGCGTTCGTAGGAATGCCCCGCCTGTGGACCTTTTCGGCAAGCTCAAGCCATCGCTCGCCGGATGTCTTGTGAGCGCATATTTTGCTTCGGGTTGGCTCACGAAAAATCTCAGCTCCTCCGCCTGGACAGCTATCCATCCCGGCAGACTTGAGACCATCTATAATCTCCTCATCTGTCATTCTGCAAGTGCGCGCAAAATGGTCAAGCTCGACCATGGTAAACGCTTTCAGATGCATATCTGGAAAGTTTCGCTTCAGCTCGCTTAAGAGGTTTGTGTAATACTCAAACTGGAGTCGCGGGTGGAGCCCCCCAACAATGTGAAGCTCGCGCGCCCCCTCCGCATACGCCTTGCGGGCTATCTCGACACATTCCTCAACCGTCCAGTCGTATGCTTCGGGATGGCGTACTCGACGGTAAAAACCGCAAAAAGCACAATCGGAGACACAGACATTTGTGTAGTTCAAATGGCGGTTTACATTGTAATAGGTGATATCTCCGTTGAGCCGTTCGCGGACGAGGTTTGCCATCGCCCCTATCGAGATGAGGTCATGGGTCTGGAAGAGCTTCAGGCCGTCATCAGAGGAGAGACGGACTTTCTGTTCGATCTTCTCTGCTATTTCTTCTAATTCTTTTGATATAAAGCTCAAGGTCATATTCTTCTCCGTGAGGCGCGTAAACCCCCTTGCCGTACTGGTCACCTTTCACCTGGGATTATACTTATGTTGAACTTCAGCACCAAACCGGGATTACATCGGTTATCGGCTTGAGAAGACCGCGATGATCGCAATCAGTGCGATGATAAAGAGAACAAAGAAGAATATCTTCCAGAAACTATAGGGTCTATCGCCCTGGACCTCGCCCGTCCGGGCGTTAACCATCACCTGATAGACATTCCCGTTAAACCGGTATGCGCCGAGATAGACCGGCAGGAGCAGGTGCTTGAAGGTGATACCCGAATACGAGGTGGTCAATCGGTCAATCCGCTGCTCGTCGCCGCCTATGTCGCGTCTGACATCGCTCTCGATGGCCGGAGCCATTATCTGCTTTGCCTCTTCAAACGCTTCGGGAAGAGAGACTTCGTATCGCTGCGCTTTGAAGCCCGCAAGATAGACCGGCTCGTAACGTTTAAGCTGATCAATATCCCAGGGCTCAAGTGAGGCTAGCCTCTTTCTTTCTACTGAGGCTGTGGCCGGTACTAAAACATCATCAAACCATCGGGTCACTCTCCCGGATGCTCCATACCATCTTGTCCTCCTTACCTGCCTTGTCCTTGTAACCCTGTTTCCTTGCGCATCCGTCTCCACGTATGACTCCTGTACGTAGTAGTATTCGCCGCGTTGTCCTTCGTAATAGGTCGTTGTGTTTACATCATAGGTCCAGAAGGGAAGATAAATCCCTCCGACCGATTCATGATATGCGAGCTTTTTAAGCGCATTGGGAGCAAACCAGAGAGAGGCTATCCATCCCTTTATTTCCTCTGTGGCCTGTCTCTCCGGGACGCTGAAAGGCAGGACACCCTCCGGGGCCACAATCGGGTCGGCGGAGCGCGGTTGCGCGACGATCTTTCGACCGCAGAACGCGCACTCGCCCGCGACTTCCGGGGGGGTAAATGTTACGGTCGCTCCGCAACCGTCGCAGCGAACCTCAAGGGCATTTTCGGCGATAGTTGTAAGCTGCCCGGATCGAGGCTTCAAATACTCTTCATAGGCCCGCTCTACAACCTCTTCGGCGCTCGCGGGGATTGCTTCTTTTCTTCCGCAATACGGGCATGTCAGGTCCCCGCCCTCCGGCTCAAAGACGAGATCGGCCCCGCAGCCGGGACAGGCATAACGGTGCACCTGCTGACTCGATTGAGTCGGTTTAGAGTCCATATATGCCCGCTCCAAAAACTAAAACCCAACCCCTGCAACCGTATATCAGAATCGACCCTATTCTGCAACATACCCGCCAGCAAGGGCGAAGTCTCCGGAAAAAAGTCCAAAACCAGGCCAAATAAAACAGAAGCGCGCTCGATTCTAAGCGCGCTCCATATTCAAGCCAAATCTCAATGCCGGTTTACTAAACATTGAAATTAGCGGGATTTCTCTTTCAAGCTCTTCAAATACTTTAACCC
>DASTET010000113.1:0-3291 GCA_035709445.1 Blastocatellia bacterium
AGAAGAGGAGGGCGTGTCGTCGCGCAGACAGTGACCGACGGCGAGTGGCTCACGATAGGCGATCCCGTAAATTACCTGATCACGCTTATGGAGTATGCCCTCACCGATAGCGATATCCGCGACAAGCTCGAACCTCGAATCCGCAGGCTGCTCGGCATCCAATAAAGAGCTGTTTATTCCTGGCTCAATCTCCACGCCGCCCGGCAAATCAATCGCCTTGTCGTCCAGGCGGATCTCTTCGAGAATGACGGGCGGCGGCACAGCATTGATCTGCACAGATTTGGGGTCAACTATGGCAACGCCGCCCATTGTCGAAAACCAGAGCTTACCGTCTATAGACTTCATGCCAGACGGCTGACGACCGCCATTGCATTCCAGACTTGCCAGGCCATCTTTCGTACCGTAAACGACCGATGTAATGGACCGCGCTCTACCTTCAGCAAAATCATTCAGCTCCCGACGACTCACGCGATAATTGAATAGACTGAATTCGAAGAAAGCCCATCGCGTTGAGTGTAAAGCGTTATCGTCATTTCTCGCCTTCGATGAAGCCCCCTGGTGTGCCAATCCATAAAGAGCCTTCACGGTCTTCATAGAGCGCGAACGCCTCCAATGTGTGCGCCAATTCATGCCTGCCATCTCGGATCCGGTACAAGTTGCCTCCGAATTCACCAAACCAGAGATTGCCATTCCGGTCTTCGAGGAAGGATCCTTCTACATTATTCCTCGGCAAGCCTTCTCTCGTCGTGTAAAACTTGTACTGCCCTTTTGTCGCTTTAACCACTCCCGCCCCCAGGGTCTGAATCCAGAGATTGCCGTGAGGGTCTGCGCTGACCCTCATTGTTTGAGCATCTGGTATATCGTTTTGAAATGAATATGTCTGAACTCGCCCTCTTACAAGACAATGCAATCCTTCGGAATCCTGGCTCCACCATGGATATCTTTTTCTTCCCAAATCACCACTCACGCCATCCTCGAAGTCACCGGGGCCGTAGTTGACGAAACGCTCGCCGTCGAATTTAGTGACCGCAGTTACCGCTCCGAGCCACGTTATCCATAGATTGCCTTCAAGGTCTTCCTCGATTCTGGACGCCATAGCATGAGGCAATCCATCTGCGTCGCCGAAGGTCGTGAACTTTTTGTCGCGGTATCCAATCAACTTCCCGTCATCGGTTCCCGCCCAGAGCGTGCCTTTGCTGTCCTCATACTAAGGACTGAATTCGCTGGCTCTTTATGCCTTCGATGCCCCTGTCGAAAACAACAAATCTCGCTCCGTCGAAGCGAACCAGTCCGCCGTAAGTGGCCAGCCACAGGTAACCATCTCGGGTTTGCAGGATGTCGACGACCGAGTTTTGCGGCAGCCCGTTCTCAGTAGTCCAGGTGTCGAACCTGTACTGCGGCCGAACCTCCGACTCTAAACCTAAGAGTGAAATTAACCAGAAGCCGAAAGTGAGAAGCCGCCTGGCCCTAAGAGTGAGGAAACATTGGTGTAACTTCGAGTGAGGCCGCGTCGTAAACATACGCGCTCTACCTTGAAAGATTTGAGTCTGTTCGGGACTCTTCCGCTATTCATATTCGATAACTGCTGGCGGAAGAAATTTACGGTTATTCGTTTGATTCGCGATTATTCTGTCGCGCGTGATTGCTTGTCAGCGATTTCAGAAACTCGATTATATCCTGCTGCTCGCGGTCGTCGAGGTCGAGCGTCTGAAGCTCCCAGTCGCGCATGGGATTGTCGTTGCCTCCCCTGGCGTAAAACTTCAGAACGTCTTTAAGTGTTGCGGCGCTCCCATCGTGAAAATAAGGGGCGGTAAGCTCTACATCGCGAAGCGACGGGGTGCGAAACGCTCCGATGTCGAGCGAGTTCCCCGTCACAAGAAAGCGGCCAAGCTCGCGCGCGCCGCCGCGTCTCGCGAATCCTTCGAGGCGCGCTCGAAGGTCACCGCTTTGAGGCATCTGCAACGCCTCTCTTGAAAGCGGCTCGAAAGCTTTGCTATTCGCCGCCACGCCCGTGTTGCGGTAGTTCTGGTCGGTGAAGAATGGGAAGGCGGCATTGAATGTATGGCATTGCGTGCAGCGCCCCTTCGTGCGAAACAGAAGAAACCCGCGCTGCGCCGCATCCGTCATTGCCGCCCGGTCGCCCGACATAAAGCGGTCGAAAGGCGAGTCGCCAGATATGAGAGTCCTCTCGAAAGAGGCTATGGCCTTTCCCATAAGCTCGATAGAGACCGCGCGCCCGAAGACTTCACGAAACCGGGTTGCATATTCAGGAACAGCCTGAAGTCTTCTGACTACAGCCTCGAATGACTCATTGCCCATCTCATCCGGGTTTATCAGAGGCTGTATGGCCTGTTCTTCGAGAGTGTCGGCCCTGCCGTCCCAGAACTGGCCAGAATTAAACATCGCGTTAAGAAGGGTGGGCGAGTTCCGCTCGCCGCGCCGCCCGCTTATCCCCTCGGCCACCCTCTTTCCATCGGCGAATGCGAGGGCCGGGTCGTGGCAGCTAGCACAGCTTATGCTCTCGTCCGCTGACAGTCTCTTGTCGAAAAAAAGCTGGCGACCAAGCTCTACCTTGGCGGCAGTCGGCGGGTTATCTTTAGGGATGTAGTATGACCAGATCTCTTTGGGGATGCCGTGAGGCAGACTGATCGAGAAGGTATCCGATGTTTGAGATGAATGCCCGGCATGAAAGAAGGCTGCTCCCACGAATACAAGAGCCAGAATAACTCTTAACCTGAGAGCTGTCGGTCTAACCATACAGATTATAGCTACTGTTCGGCGACTCCCTTGATGATAAAGGCGATGGGCATCTCAGCGCCCGGCGCGGTCTTGAGCTTCGCAGCGAACACGACATGCCCGTGATCATTCTGCGATATGCCCGGAATGCTGCTCACCGCATCGGCGGAGACAAGGCTGAGCGGGGCCGCGTGATTCGTCCCGCCCGCCTTCGAGCTCAGCTTTGAAAGCTCTTCGAATTTAATCTGTGCATTAACGTCCTGGTCCAGGGCGACAGGGACCATAAGCAGAAAATCGCGGTAGGGCGATATGCCCATATGATTGCCGTCCGTGGGGTGGAGCGAATACCGTAGCGTATATGCGCCGGCCTTTACGGCCTGACCGCGAAAATCGGTCGTCGGTTTTGGAAATGAAATGACCCCGATCACGGCTGAGTCCGGAAGCTCGGTATAAATTGCGCCCGGCACATCCGTCTTCGCTCGCGCGGGAACAGACTTCCTGAGCCAGATGTCGCAATACGGCGTGCCGTCGGCTAGTGATATTCGAAACCCTTTC
>DASTET010000114.1:0-4585 GCA_035709445.1 Blastocatellia bacterium
AACGATACCAGCTCATCACGCTTCCCGATTCGGATGGATTGAGGCAGGCGAGCCTGGCCTTGATATTCGCCTTTGGGGGATTTGAGAACGCATCCGTCCCAAGCGAGGAGGTGAAGGACCCAAAGAAGAGCTTGCCGGTTGCGCTTCTGATCTCTATCGCGCTGACGACAATCATTTATCTGCTCATCCAGATAGTCGCGCTCGGCACGCTTCCCGGTCTTGCGACGGACCGGACGCCGCTCGCTTCAGCCGGGCGCGTCTTTCTCGGCTCGGTGGGGGCGGCAATAATAACCGCAGGCGCTATCATCTCGACCGCAGGCAGCAACAGCGCGCTTGCGCTTGTAGGGCCGCGCGTCCTTTACGCGCTCGGAGAGAACGGGCAGTTGCCCCGCGCGCTTGCCCGCGTTCACGCGAGATACCGCACGCCTTACCTTTCGGTAATAGTCTTTTCGGTCATCACCTGGGCCATAGCACTTTACGGGAACTTCGCGCAGCTTGTCGCTGTGAGCGCAATCGCCCGTCTGCTCTTCAGCCTTTCAACCTGCCTGGCAGTGCCGGTGCTGCGTCGAAAGATGGCCGACGCGCCGGGCAGGTTCAATCTCCCGCTCGGCGCAGCGGTCCCGGCGGTCGCCGCCATCGCTTCGATATGGCTATTGACCGGCATCAGCCGGACGCAGGCGATAATGGGCGGGGCGGCCCTTGTGCTGGGGATAGCAATGTACCTCTTTTTTAGGAAGCCAGAAGCCAGAAGCCAGAAGTCAGAAGGTGGTAGAGGCTGATCCCGATTTTATCCGCTCGGCAATAACGTAGAGACCACGCTAGAGATTCTGGCTTCTGGCTTCCGGCTCCTGCCCCGCATTCTTTGCACTCTCTCAGCGCGGCCCTTATAATTCCTGCTCAAGACATGACAGTAGAACACGAAACCATCATCATCCTCGATTTCGGCGGTCAGTACACTCAGTTGATTGCGCGGCGGGTGCGCGAGCTTGGGGTCTATTCCGAAATCGTTCCCTATAACACTCCCGTAGAGGAGATCAAGCGAAAGCGCCCGCGAGGAATAATTCTGTCCGGTGGGCCTTCGTCCGTTTATGAAGAGGGCGCGCCGCACCCGGACCCTGACATTATTGATCTGGGGGTCCCGGTGCTCGGCATATGTTACGGGGTGCAGTTGCTCGCGTATTTTCTCGGCGGCGAGGTGAAGCCTTCCGAGCGGCGCGAGTACGGGTATGCCGAAATCCGCGCCATAGAAGAGAGCCGCCTGCTCAAAGGTCTGCCTTCCCCGATAAAGGTATGGATGAGCCACGGCGATTATGTGAGCCGCCCGCCGGAAGGGTTTGTCGTCACTGCCACGACCGAGGCCGCTATCGGCGCAGTCGAAGACGAGGCGCGCCACCTCTACGGCGTTCAGTTTCACCCGGAGGTCGCGCACACGCCGCAGGGAAAGGATATACTCCGCAATTTTCTAGCGGGGATATGCAATCTTCGTTGCGACTGGACGATGGCTTCCTTCATCGAGACTACGGTCGAAGAGATACGCCGCAGGGTCGGAGCGGGCCGGGCCGTCTGCGGGCTTTCGGGAGGAGTAGACTCGTCCGTAGCGGCTGCGCTGGTCGCCCACGCCATAGGCGACCGGCAGACCTGCATATTCGTAGACACCGGTCTGCTCAGAAAGAACGAGTTTGAAGAGGTGCTCGAAGCCTACCGCGAGATGAAACTCAATGTAGTGGGGGTTGCGGCGGGCGAGCGGTTCCTGACCCGGCTCGCCGGAGTGACCGACCCGGAGCGCAAGCGCAAGATCATAGGCAACGAGTTTATAGAGATATTTCAGGAGGAGGCCCAGAAGCTCGGTGAGGTCGATTTCCTGGTTCAGGGGACGCTCTACCCTGACGTCATCGAGTCGGTCTCGGTCAAGGGGCCTTCGGCCGTCATCAAATCGCATCACAACGTCGGCGGGCTCCCGGAAAAGATGCACCTGCGACTGGTCGAGCCGTTGCGCGAGCTGTTCAAGGATGAAGTCCGGCGGGTCGGTCGCGAACTGGGATTGCCCGAAGAGATCATCGCGCGGCAGCCGTTCCCCGGCCCCGGTCTTGCGGTCCGCATACTCGGCGAAGTGACCGCCGACCGCGTCTCTCTGCTTCAGGAGGCCGACGCTATCGTGATCGAAGAGATGCGCCGGGCCGACCTCTACGACAGGGTGTGGCAATCGTTCGCGGTGCTGCTGCCGGTCTCGACCGTCGGGGTGATGGGCGACAACCGGACCTATGACAACGCAATCGCCATCCGCGCGGTCGAATCGCTCGACGGCATGACGGCTGACTGGGCGCGTCTGCCCAACGATGTGCTTCAGCGAATCTCGTCGCGGATAGTGAGCGAAGTTCGCGGCGTCAATCGCGTTGTCTATGATATAAGCTCGAAGCCGCCATCGACTATCGAATGGGAGTAGAGAGGAAGATTATGCCTCAGCAAGGTCCATCGAGAGGGAACCCGATCCAGGACTACATAACCGTCGCCGAGCGTATAGAGAAGTTTTATGAGCGCTATCCCGAAGGCCGCATAATTACTCATATAGTCGAGCATGACGGGGAGCGCGGATTCATCCTGATGCGGGCCGAAATATATCGCAACGCCGATGACACTCACCCCTCGGCCACAGGGCATGCGTATGAGCTGAAGAGCGAAGGCTACGTCCAGCGCACAAGCTATATTGAGGTATGCGAGACCAGCACTGTAGGGCGCGCTCTGGCCATGGCCGGGTTTGAGGTCAAGCGCGGCATCGCAAGCCGTGAAGAGATGGAGAAATCGGCGCGCCTGGCGGCGCAGGAAGCGGCTGCGGCCCGCGAGCGCAACAGGCGGGCTGCCCCACAACCCGCCGCCGCAGAACCGGCACGCGAAACCGAGCCGAAGCAGGGCCGCCCCGCTACGGAAGAACAGAAGGATGAGATACTCGACCTGCTTGAGAGCGTGCGGCCCGGCGACCGCCGCTCGCAGCATAAACTGCTCGTAGAGATAACCGGAAAACAGTCGAGAGACGATCTTACCGAAGCTGAAGCCCTCGAACTGATTCAGCGGCTCAAGGATGAGCCTCCCTGGTAGTGGCTCAACTGCCGGTCTTTCTCACAAGGAATATGGCCGACATGGGATGGCGGTCGAGCACCTGATACCGCGCTGCAAAATCCGGCGGCTCCGCGCCGTCTCGCAGGTCGAACACTGCAAGCTCTCCGTCAGGGATTCGCTCGGACGAGCCGAAGACCCGGTAACGTGAAGCGCGAACGGCAACCATCTTGATATCGATGTCGCTCGATCTCTCTGCATCAGCCAGGCTCATGAGCTTCATTTCATACCTCATCGCCACTCAGCTCTGAAATCAGCCGGGGCAGTTCATAAAAATCGGCCGTTACCATATCGGCAGCAGTCGTTTCGTGAGGCTCCATCGAGGTCACTCCCGTAAAGCGGATCGCGCGACAGCCCGCGATCTTGGCCCCCTGTATGTCGGTGCGCTCAAGATCGCCGATATGCACTATCTCTTCCGGCGCGGCGTCGAGCAGGCGGGCTGTCCGCCTGAATACATCGACGTGAGGTTTCGACCGGCCCGCCTCGTCGGAAAAGATCAGCGAATCGAAAGCATGGAGCAGGTCGTTCTGCCGGATCACCTCGCGCAAAACCCGGCCCGGCGAATACCCGACATCCGAGATTATCCCGAGCCGATAATTCACCGAGAGTCGCTCGATAGTCTCTCTCGCGCCGGGCACAAGCACGGGCGGTCGTTCCAGAACCCCTTCCTCGAATGACTTCACCATCTCGGCCATTACAGCATCCGGCAGACAGGCTTCGAGCAGGGTCAGTATGCGACTGACCCTCTCTGCGGTCTGGACAGTACGGTGCTCATTGCACCATATGCGGTAGTGCTCTTCGGCTTCGGTCGAGAATGCCTGCTTTATCGTCTCCTCGGTAAAATCGCCGCACGCGCACACAGCCTCTTTAAGCAACCTGAAGCGACTCTCCTGGTACAGCCTGAATGCGCCTGGCTCTTCTGTAAAGAGCGTGTTCCAAAAATCGAAAGAAACAGCTTTGATCTTCAATACCTCACCACTCGAATTGTTTTTCACCAACATCTATTATTAGTCTAGCGAGTCAAGAGAAGTCTAGCGAGTCTGGCGAGTCTAGCGCGTCTGGCGCGTCGCTTTCGAGACAGACATCGGTTGAATGAGATAATGCAATGTAGCCAGCACCGTCACGAGCGGGACGCGCTAGACTCGCCAGACTCGCCAGACTCTTTTTATGGATAGACAGATTGAAGAATTCAGCGCTGCGCTCAAAGCGGCAGTTAAGAGCTTCGGGCTCGACCCTCTGTCCGAAAAACAATCTGCGCTGCTCGTAAAGCACTACTCGATTCTTGTGCAGTGGAATCGTCGCACCAACCTGACGCGCGTCATCGCGCCGAAGGATGCTGCACGGCTTCATTACGCCGAGTCGCTTTACGGGTCTCGTTTTGTTGCAGACGCGCGGTCGATTCTCGACGTTGGCAGTGGCGCCGGGTTTCCTGCCGTTCCGCTCGCCGTCGCGCTTTCGAACTGTCAGGTAACAG
>DASTET010000115.1:0-2727 GCA_035709445.1 Blastocatellia bacterium
TCTTCGCGCAGATAGTCATCTGTGAGCACGACGGCAAAATCTCCGCCGCTTCCTACCCTGATTCCGAGCGAGCGGAGTATCGCGATAAAAGGCTCAGCCGAGATGTTGCCGATCGAGGCGACCGAGACGCGAGTCTTTCTCAGGCGGCGCAAGAATAACCGGGGCTCTATATTCATCGAGTCGCGCAGCAGGCGCAGACCGGGCGGCAGGTCGTCCTTCGCATCATTGATGTAGCCTTCCGCTTCAAGCACCAGCAACCCGCACCGAACATCGAAGGCTGTCGCTTCAGCCTTCAACTGCCTCGCGATCTGAGCGACGGTGTTTCTCCCGTCAATCAGCGGCGCAAGCAGGTATATCAATCGTCCTTGAAGAACTTTGTAGCCCGATTCGTGCAAGAAGAAGACGAGGTCCGGAGGCACCGTCTCGACCCTGAGATGGCTCTTGAATATGGGTCTGCGAATCACAGCCACGAATCCTAGCAAAAGCAGAGAAATAATCAATCCTCTGCGTTCATCCGCGGCCAATATCATCCGCCGTGGCATGCGCCTTGCCCGCCTTAAATTCAGGGCTGTAAGCTGAACATGTAAATGACGCGAAGAGTAGCCGCAATAATCAATATAGCCGCAGGCTCCGCGCCGGGCGAAACGCTCTGCGATATGATCGCCCGGGCATTCGAGCGTCAGGGGGTGAGACCGCGAATCCTGACGGTCAGCGGGAAGGAGTTGAGCGAGACTGCGCGCGCGCTTCGCGAGGAGGGGTTCGATATAATCGTGGCGGGAGGCGGCGACGGGACTGTGAGCGCGGTCGCGCGCGAGATTGTGGGGCATCCGGTGGCGCTCGGGGTGCTGCCGCTCGGGACGCTCAACCATTTTGCGCGAGACCTGAATCTGCCGACCGGTCTCGATGAAGCGGTCGCCGTCATCTGCTCAGGCGAAGAGATCACGATCGATGTCGGCACGATAAACGGCCACACATTCATAAATAACTCGAGCCTGGGCCTATACCCGGATCAGGTCCGGGTGCGGCAACTGTGGCGGGACCGCGTAGGCAAGTGGCTCGCGCTTGTCGTCGCTTCGATCATTGTGCTATTGCGGTTCAGGTCCGTTCGGATCACGGCGGAGTTCGACGGCAAGCGGATAAAGCGGCGCTGCCCTATGGTGCTCGTAAGCAACAACCCGTACAAATTCGAGCCCGCAAACTTGACGAGGCGCGACCGTCTCGACTCGGGCGTGCTCGGCCTTTACCTGCTGCGCGAAGAAGGGCGCACGGGGTTGTTCCGCATAGCGATACACAGCCTCGTCTTTAATGTAGAGGAGGCCGTGAGCTTCGAGCGCTACACTTCGAGAGAGGTCACGATCATCACCCGCCGCAGGCGAGTGAGGGTCGCTCTCGACGGCGAAGTATTCAAGCTGACTTCCCCGCTCCGTTTCAGGCTTCTGCCCGGCGGGCTGCGCGCCATCGCGCCCGGAAAACAGCGATGAAGAGCATCCTTCATTTTTCGGACATACACTTCGGCGCGGCACAGGCGCCGAACTGGTCCTACGCTATTATTGAAGAAATCGAGCGCCGCAAACCGACCGTCGTTGCGGTTTCAGGGGACCTGACGCAGCGCGCTCGCTCCCATCAGTTCCGGCAGGCGCGCGAGTTTCTTGATCGCATAAACGCGCCGCTCGTCGTAGTGCCGGGCAATCATGATGTCCCGCTCTGGAACCTGTTCGCGCGGTTCTCTTCGCCGCTCGATAAGTACAGGCGGTGGATAACGCGCGACCCCTATCCGTGTTATCAGGATGAGCGGCTGGCGGTCATAGGGCTCGACTCGACACGCAGCTTCACAATCAAGGGGGGGCACATATGCGATGAAGATTTGCGGGCCGTGCGCGAGAGGCTGCGCCGGCTGCCCCGTAAGATGTGCAAGGTCGTAGTGACGCATCATCCCATGGCATTGCCTCCGGGTTTCGAGCGCGAGCGAGCGGTGAGCGGGGCGAGACGCGCGCTCAAGGTCTTCGAGGAGTGCGGCGTCGAGCTGATTCTGACCGGGCATCTGCATCAGACCTATATTACAAACTCATCCCCCTGCGGGCCTGACCCGGAGCGCAGCATACTGCTCGTTCAGGCGGGCACAGCCGCTTCGCTCAGAGGACGCGGCAGCGAGCAGATGAAGAACTCGCTCAACCTCATAGAGGTTTCCGAAAGCGAGATAAAGGTGACGGGTTACATCTTCTCGGACCGGGAAAACCGCTTCATCCTTGCAGTCACTCACCACTCGCCTCGCCTTATCTGAACCGGCTTTGAAGCGAAAGGCTCGTCCGGTTTCGGAATCACATTTCCCGGAAGCGAACGGCCCTAACCCTTCCTGACGCCGCACGGATAGATACCACGAAGCATCGAAGTGACCTTTGTTTGTAAATAGATGCTCTATCCTGCGTCTCGATTCTTTCTCTGGCACGGCCGTTGGCTAACGAGAGACAGGGCTTCCGTGTGTCAGAATCAATTCGGAGAACCGCTTATGCAAACATTGCTTCAAGACCTGCGTTACGGCATGCGCGTGATGTTTCGCAATCCCGGCGTCACCGCCGCAGAAAGGAAATAAGCATCCGCGCCGCACTCGGCGCAAGCGGCAATCGCATCCTCCGGCAGTTGCTCACTGAAAGCGTGCTGCTCGGCGCGGCGGGCGGCGTGCTTGGGCTGTTAATAGCGGCGTGGGGGATCGAGGCGCTCATAGCGATT
>DASTET010000116.1:0-2219 GCA_035709445.1 Blastocatellia bacterium
GGTGTGCATATAACGCTTCCCCTGTCTGTGACAACTCGAACGGTTCGCGATTTGGGCCTTCGCACTGTGTTGATAACTTTCGCCGGTTTCATTCTGAGATGCTGATGAGGTTCGGGTTGTTCAAACCCAACAACGTATTCCCCCTCCCGAATCGTCTCAAGCGGCCTCCAGGTGAAATCGGCCATCAGGACTCTAGTACCAGCGACAAAACACCAGCTACAGCGCAGATCGCATCCGGTGGTCCGCACGAAAACACAGGGCAGCCCCGCATAACTCGATTCGCCCTGGATGCTCTGGTATATCTCGGTGATTCGCATATCGAAAACCAGCTTACCCCTATTAGAAGCCAGAAGCCAGAAGTCAGAAGCCGGAATCTATCGTGGGGCCTCCCGGTCATTGCCGGGCGCCGGAAGTCATAATCAGCCTCGACCATCTTCTGGCTTCTGACTTCTGGCTTCTGGCTTCTTTAAATTGACTGAATTTGAATGACCCATCTGTCACTCTGACCGATTCGGTCACTGTCAAAAGATCGGGCGAGGGACAGAAAATGACCCTTTCAGGGAATAAAACTGCAGGTCCGGCGCCGCGCCGACCGGCACGATAATTCATTTGATTCCAACCTATAACCTGACGCCCGAGTTTGCAGTGTCTGGCGCTGTCGCAATTGAAACCGGGCTTTCATCTCGCTCGCGGCACGGTTATTGATCGCTGATCGAGCGCAGCAAACTCTCCACACGGCTCGGAAACGGTAACTCTATGGAGGCATCAAGAAAACATTCAAGTATTCTGGCCGTAGTTCTTTTGGCCCTGTGCTGCCTTTCTTTCGGGCGGCCATTCGAAACCTTTGCTCTGGCAGGAGAGCAAAGGGCCGCGAGCAGGATGTCACGCGATCTCAAATCGGCAGTCGAGCGGGACCCTCAATCGCCCGTCTCGGTGATAATCCAGACCCGCTCTGCTCTTACTCGCAACCTCATCTCGTCGCTCGACAACCTGAACGGAATAGTTCACAGGCGCTTTGAAAGCCTCCGGGCAGTAGCCGTACAACTCCCGGCTGCCGCGGTTACATCGCTCGCCAGACGACACGACGTGGATTATATATCGCTCGACAGGACCGCCATCGCGGCTGGTCACGTAGAGACGACGACCGGCGCAAGCATAGCGCGAAACTATAATCAACTTTCTTCACCCGGCATCAACGGCTCCGGCATCGGCATAGCCGTGCTCGATTCCGGCATAGACTCGTCGCACGCCTCTTTTCGCTCCGGCAATTCGACTGCGCGTGTAATCGCAAGCATAGACTTTACGGGCGAAGGCAGGACCGACGACCCCTACGGCCACGGGACTCACGTCGCCTCGCTCGCCGCCGGGAGCGCGCAACTGGCAAACGGCGAATATACCGGCATAGCGCCTGCCGCGAGCATTATCAATGTCCGCGTTCTGGATTCTACCGGGCGCGGCTCGATGTCGACGGTCATCGCTGGCATCGAGTGGTGCATACAAAACCGCGCGGCCTATAACATAAGAGTGCTCAACCTGAGCCTCGGGACCGCGCCGGTCGATCCCTTTGTGAGCGACCCCGTCTGCCGCGCCGTACGTAGCGCAATCGATGCCGGGATGGTCGTCTGCGTCGCAGCAGGCAACCTCGGCAAAGACTCCGATGGCAAAAAGATCTATGGGGCGATCCACTCTCCCGGCATAGAGCCGTCGGCCATCACCGTGGGGGCGGTCAATACATTCGGCACCGATTCACGCTCGGATGACTCGATTGCATCCTACAGCTCTCGCGGCCCGACCAGAGGGTTTTACACCGACGCGTCGGGCGTGAGGCATTACGACAACCTTATCAAGCCCGACCTGGTGGCTCCGGGCAACAGGCTCATCGCCGCCAAGTCTCCGAACAACCTGCTCGTGAGAAAGAATCCCGCGCTCGACGCAAGCACAAATAATGATCCCGCGCGGGGCTTGATGTACCTGAGCGGCACCTCGATGGCAACCCCGGTCGCAGCAGGGGCCGCCGCTTTGATATTGCAAAGAAACCCGGCGCTCACCCCGAACCTCGTCAAAGCCCTGCTTCAATACACGGCCCAGCCGCTGGCCGGGTTCAACACCGTCGAGCAGGGCGCGGGGATGCTGAATGTTGAAGGCGCAATCAGGCTCGCCGCGCTCGTAAGAGACGACCTGTCGGGCCGAAACCACGGAGACCCGCTCCTTATATCCGC
>DASTET010000117.1:0-5251 GCA_035709445.1 Blastocatellia bacterium
GGGATTTCTCCTCCGGGTTCCTCCGCGACCTCTGCGGTTAGATTTCTATTGAATAAAAGGGGAGCTATCGAATGACAAGCCAGGACTGGAAAGCGTTAAGTCAGGAGCTAGATTCGCTGTTGAAACTGCAATCTCCGCCGCTTGCGATAACATTCTCCGACACGGCCCCCGAAGGCGTGAAGGCTTTCGATGCCGCCATGCCCGAGCCGATGCCGGACGGGCGGACGGGCAGGGTTCCAGCGGGCTGCGTCTTCTGGGTCGAGGCGACAAACAAGACGTTCACGACCGCGCCCGAAGACCACGGCAATTGCAGCGTCGGAAGCCTCACTCACGGCCTGAAGACGCTCGATGAGGTCGCAAGTAACTCCGATGTCGCGGCGCTTATAGAATCGGGGTGGGTCACTCTCGACGTGGTCCCCGCGATACCCGTCGTCAAACAGAGACCGAACTTTATCACCTACGGGCCTCTCGCAGAGACTACCATCGACCCCGATGTGGTCTTCATGCGGCTCAACGCCAAACAGGTCATGGTCCTGCACGACGCATTGCCGGGCCTGCGCTTCGAGGGGAAGCCGCAGTGCCACATAATCCCTATCGCCAGGGAAGGCAACGAGGTGGCCGTAAGCGTCGGCTGCATGCTCAGCCGCGTGCGGACGGGAATACCGAACGGCGAGATGACCTGCGCCGTGCCCGCCGATAAGCTTGCCGATGTGGTTCAGGCGCTTAAGACGACCGCGCCCGCCGATACGGCGGTTGCAGCCTACGCCAGCCAGGACGCGAAGCGGTTCGGCAGATAGATAAGAAGCCAGAAGCCAGGAGTCAGAAGCCAGAATCTCTAAAGAATCTCCCGGTTGCCGACATATTAGGTTATGGCTTCTGACTCCTGGCTTCTGACTTCTGGCTTCTCGTTATGTCTTTGCTCGAAATATTGAAGATCGTCGGGTTCGCCACAGGGGCGGCGCTCCACCTGTATATAGCGTGGCTCATTTGGAACAAGCAGCTCGGACGGCAGCAGAGCCTCACCCAGCCTGAGCGCGCCTTCATCATGGTGAGCGCGTTTATGGGGGTCTGGTTTACCGGCAATCTGCTGACGACGCTGCACGTGCTGTTGATAGGCACCGAGTGGCTTACGGGGTGGCTTAGGGCCTGGGACCTCATCACGATGGTTGGGGTCGCGCTGATCCCGTCGGCTATACTCTACGCGCACATAGCATTCTGGGGCTATCTGAACGGTTACCGTGTGCTCAGCCCCAGACAGGTGCGCCTCGCGGGGATCATCGTCTATGCGCCGATGGCCGCGCTGCCGTATGCAGCCTACCGCATACTGACAGGGGTCTATCGTCCATTCTTTGTTGACCTGAAGCCGCTGCTGATCCCTTATTCGTTCTGGTATCTGTTCGCGCTGTGGTCGTCGGCCGCAATCGCCTGGACTATGAGGCGGAGATTCGAGAGGGAGGCGAGGCGCGAGCGGAGGTTTTTTGAGCGGCTGGCCATACTGTTGTTTATCACGGGCGCGTTCGAGTTCGTGACGGTCGGCGTGCGCGGCGTCGGGCCGAACGATCTGCTCTGGGTCACATACATACTCCTGTCGCTGCTGCCCAGTTTCTTTATCGTTTACTACGTCTATCACCACAAGCTCGTAGAGGTCTTCTTCAAAGGGAGCCTCGTTTATGCGGCGTTCGCCGTGGTCTTTATCATCGTCTACACCTATGGCGTGAGGCGGCTGGACCAGTACCTCGCCGGGCAGGGCTTTATAAAACAGCCGGGCGTTATCGAAGCGATACTGATACTCGGAATGTTTGCGATGGCCGGCCCCGTAGTGCGCGCCATCGACCGGGCCGTCGAGCGGTTGTTCGCCCGCGAGATAGGAATATACCGCGATGTTGTCAAACAGGTATCGACGGGGGCGGCGGGGTTTGGCGATCTGCGGTCGCTTGTGCGCTACAGCGAAGAGACAATTCGACGCGGGCTGGACCTGAAGCGCGTTCGCATAGTGCCGCTCGATGGCTCGTTTACGTCAAAGGCTGAAAGCAGGCTCGCCGAAAAAATGATTCAGGGCAACCTCGACGCCATAGAGTCGGACGACGATCTCGCTGAATCCGACGCCACTACCGCTTATGCCCTGAAGCGCGAAGGCAAGCTCATAGGCTTGATGATGATCACCGCCGACCCGCACACGCTGACCTCGGAAAAAGGGGCCGTGTTAAACGTGCTCGCAAGCCAGGTCGCTATCGAGATAGAGAGCTGCCGTCTGGTCGAGGAGAAGGTGCGGCTCGAACGCGAGCTTGCAAACCAGGAACGGCTGGCCACGCTCGGACAGATGGCCACAACAGTCGCGCACGAAGTCAAAAACCCGCTCTCATCGATCAAATCGATAGCGCAGGTCATGCGCGAAGAGGCCGCACTAAGCGATTACGACCGCGACCTGGGCCTGATCGTAAGCGAGATCGACCGGCTCAACCGCACGGTGTCGCAACTGCTCGCCTTCTCGCGCCCCGGTCGCGCCGATACAAACCCTGTCGAGCTTCACCAGTTGCTCGATTCTATAATCGCGCTTTTCCGAAACGAGGCCAAAGACCGGGGCGTGACCCTGAAGATAGAGCAGGGCGATGATGTGACGCTCAGCGGCGCGCAGGGGGCGGCGCTGCGCGAAGCAGTCTCCAACCTCGTGCTCAACGCAATCCAGGCCACAGGGCCTGGAGGCGAGGTCGCTATCGAGACAAACGTCAATCTGAATACGAAAACGTTCGGCGGCCCGCAGGAAAAAGGCGGGCTTGAAGACGCCGCCGCGCAGCTTGAAATAACGGTCACAGACACGGGGCCGGGCATACCCGATGACGCTCAGCGCCGCGTGTTCGAACCCTTCTATACGACTAAGGCGCGGGGGACGGGGCTTGGTCTTGCTATAGTCCAGCGCCGCGCCGTAGAGATAGGAGGAGCAATCGAGCTTACAAGCCCCGTCAGTAAAGGGCGCGGCACCTCATTCCGTCTGATCGTCCCTCTCGCCCCCGCTCATAAGTAGAAGTGATGAGAGCACCTGCTCAAGCTCCTCATCGCTCATCGTCATAAGTAGCCTCACTATATTTCTCAACGACTCGTTCAAGACAACCTTCTCCATCATCCTCACTACGACCAGCGCCTGCGTAGCATCTTCTTTGCCGCTCTTCTCTACATCCTCCCCCACGCCCTCCTCTTTTCCTACCGCTGCCTTGAAAAGCTCGACCGCCTCTACCCCAAGCCCGCGCGCCAACGCCTGTATCTTATCTATCGAGGGGTTGCTCGCTTCCCCGCTTATTATGTTGCTTACATATGTATCGGTAATTCTCTTCCCCGAAAGCAATTCTACATCGTGAAGGGTAAGCCCCTTCTCCTCTATCACCCGCTTTACGTACTGGCTCAAGCTCTCCGGCCCTACCTTGCTTCCCCCTCTCTTCTTCCCCATACCCCCGCCTCTCTGCGCCTCTGTTTGTTCCGTAAGCGATCTATTGAGTAAGTAGCCGATAATACTTTTCTCTTATTCGGCTACTAGACGTCGATATTACTTATTACCTATTTACAGATTTTATTGCATTCGAGTTCTACGGCGTCCCTTGCGGTCTGCGATCAAAGAAAGCTGCATATCGAGTAATGGCATCTTCCACGGCAGCGTAAATCATACGGCGATTATAAAACCTGATTCGGGCAATCGCATAGGGAGTCGCGTTCAGGGTTGCTTTTGTATCACATAGAGAGCCCGGGCTCAATAGCGTGGGCGAATGATTGATGTCGGAAGCGCCAAAAAAGAGCAATTGGAGCGAGCAGGGTTGTCTTATAGGTATCAACTGTAAGCGATGAGTAGAAACGGGGCTACTATGATAGAGCAGGTGAGGTGAGACTATCGCGTGAGTAGAGATAAATCTTCCTCCCTAGCGGCTGGAGAGGGGGCGCCCGCCGAGGGGTGCTTAAATGGGGATGACGCCTTGCGTGCGTCCTCTCTCTTTTTTTTCTGCCGGACGGATACTATCGCGCGCCGGGCCGCGTTTTATGCGTTGCGGCGGCGGAAATACCTCAAAGTGATTGTCGAGGCGAACCAGAAAAGACCCGATGCGCCCATAAGCGCCCACCCGAAGTGCTCGACTGCTGAGTAGAAGCGACCGGCAAGCCCGGCGGCGATCCAGGCGGTGAAGAAGGTCAGCGCGGCAAGTCGCCGGGCCCACCTTATCTGGTTAGCTATTCGTATCCGTCTCAGCTCTGATTCGAGAAAATCGTCATCGCTTACGAGTCGCTCGTAATAGCGGGCCTCGCGTTCGGCCAGCCGGGCGAGCGCCTGGTCAGAGCTTCCTGCGGCTGCATTATAAAAATGGGCGACGTGGGCCAGCTTCCCGTCCCTGAGCGCGATCTCGGCCAGCCCTACATTTGCTCGAAACCGGGCAGGGTCGGTCTCCAGCGCGCGGCGGAAGCAGTCGGTTGCGCGCTTATAGTCGAGTCTCTCAAAAAAGGTCTCTCCGATCCTTTCGAGCAGGTCTGGCTGCTTGCCGACGAGGCGAGATGCCAGCCGCAGACAGGCGTCCGACCGCTGGAGCAGGCGCGCATCTTCGGACTGAGCCGATGAATGAAAGAATCGCGACATCTCATAGAGCAGTTTCGGGTCGCGCGGCTCTTTTTCATAAGCGATGCGAAAATAGCTCGACGCCTGGGCAAGTTTTCCCGCAAGCCGCAGAGAGTTTGCTATCCGCCTGAGCAGGTGGACGGGCATCGCGGCTATCTCGCTTCTGAGCACCGGCGAATCCTTGAGCGAACGGCCCCCCTCGAAGTATTCGAACAGCTCGAACGAGCGCGGGTCGAGCTTGGCCGGGCCTGCGGCCTTAAAGAGCGCCTTGATGAACGGGACGTAGGCCGCGCGGTGCGAGCGTATGACTATCTCGACGCCTCCGCCAGAAACCCTCGTGCGATAGATCATGCGCGCGTCTCCGTTTGAGAAGCTGAGGCTCGTTGCCTCGGTCGTCACCGTCTCTATATCAGTGACAGCAAGCTCGCGACGGGCGCCTGTGAGCAGGGAGAGCAGGCGAGCGAGGGGACCGTAATGTGTTATCCTCTGCCCGTCAAATTCTATCCGGTCGAACAGCGCCATCATAATTACCAGCACGACCGCCACAAGGCATGCGAGCGCAGCGGATACGAGACCGTCTCGAAACAGCGCCGACCCCACGGTGAGCAAGATTGCAGCCGACAGCACGTACGGGGAATAGCCTGGGCGAATCTTTATCGTCTC
>DASTET010000118.1:0-2576 GCA_035709445.1 Blastocatellia bacterium
CGAAGACTCCCGGCTCGGTCGCAAGGTCGCAATCAAAGTGCTCCCCGCCGCCTTCACAAAGGATGCGGACCGCGTGCGCCGTTTCGAGCGCGAGGCGAAGGCGGCTTCTGCGCTCAACCACCCCAATATCCTGACCATTCACGAGGTAGGCGAAGAGGACCACTGTCATTACATCGTCAGCGAGCTTGTCGAGGGCGTGACGCTCAGACAGCAGATTGCTAACGGCCCCCTGAAGCTGAGCGCGGCTCTCGATATCGCTTCGCAGTTAGCGACTGCTCTGGCTGCGGCCCACGCGACCGGGATCGTGCATCGTGACATAAAGCCTGAAAACGTGATGGTGCGGCCCGACGGGCTGATAAAAATCCTCGACTTCGGGCTGGCCAAGCTGACGGAGACGCGAGCGCCAGCCGTCGATACCAAGACTTCGATGATAGGAAGGATGACCACCGGGTCCGGCGTGGTGATGGGCACAGCGAGTTATATGTCGCCCGAGCAAGCGCGCGGGCTCGAAGTCGATACAAGAACCGACATATGGAGCATGGGGGTGATCCTCTACGAGATGGTCGCAGGACAGCGCCCGTTCGAAGGGGCGACGCCTACGGACGTGATCATCTCTATCGCCGAGAGGGAGCCTGTGCGATTATCGACCCGTGCGCCGGATGCGCCGGTCGAGCTCGACCGGATCGTCAAGAAGGCCCTGGCGAAGGACCGTGAGGAGCGATACCAGACCTGCAAGGACCTTGTGATAGACCTGAAGAACCTCAGGCGCGAGATGGATGTCGAGGCCGAGGCGAAGAGGTCAAAAGAATCGACCCCTTTTGGCGCGACGGCGATCACAGAAAGCCTCAACCGGATGACCACGTCCCGGCTTTTTCTACCCGGTTTGATGCGAAGGCGGATTCCGGTCCTCACCGCATTGCTCGGCATGGTGCTGATCGCGGGGTTGGTCGCTCTGCTCTCCTTTCGCCAGCCTTCTACCCCGGCGACGGAGCCTGAGATCAAATCGCTTGCCGTGCTGCCGCTCAAGTCGCTCAACAGGGATGCGAGCGATGACTACCTGGGGCTCGGAATTGCGGACGCCATCATAACAAGGACGAGCCAGATAAGAGGGCTCATCGTGCGCCCGATCAGCGCAGTCCGCGGCTTTCACAATCAGGAGGTCGACCCGCTCGAGGCTGCCCGGCAGATGCAGGTCGATGCCGTGCTCGACGGGTCGGTGCAGCGTGACGGTGATAATCTGCGGGTAAGCCTGAATCTGATCCGGGCGCAGGACGGCGCATCGCTCTGGGCCGAGAGACTGGATCGTGAAATGAAGAATGCTTTCGCCCTTCAGGATGACATCTCACACAATGTGGTCAGGGTACTGCACCTGACTTTGACCGCAGGCGAAGAAAAGCAGCTCGCAAGCCCGCCGACGAAGAATGCGGAAGCTTACGACTTTTATTTGCGGGGTCGCTATTATCTGGCAAGGGAAAGCGAAAGTGATTTTAAAACGGCTTTGACTATGTTCGAGCGAGCGACAGCGCTCGACCCGTCTTTTGCACTTGCTTATGCCGGACTGGCCGATGCCTCTACCCGCATATTTTTCGGCGTAGATACAGACAAGAAGTATGAAGAGCAGGCATTTGTCGCGATGGAAAAGGCCCTCGCCCTTGATCCGAATCTAGCGGAGGTCTATGTTATACGCGCCAATCTGACCTGGAATATCGCAAATGGATTTCCGCACGAGCGGGCTTATAAAGAACACCAGCGCGCGCTTGCCATCAACCCTAATCTCGCGAGCGCGCACGCCTCGCTGGCCGGGCATATTATTCATATCGGTCTTTTCGATAAAGCGATGGATGAGCTACAGACCGCGATCAGACTGGAGCCGAATAACCGCTTTGCGAAGATGCGCATCGCGCGCGTTTACTGGTATCAACAAAAATATGAGCTGGCTCTGTCCGTGTACGAAAAGGACGCCTATGGCGGTTTTCTGGCTGAGAAGGCCCTGACGCTCTGGCATCTGGGCCGGAAAGATGAAGCGTTCGACGAGGTGGAGAAGGGGTTGAAGCAGCCATCGCCCGGCAGAGGCGCTCGTGCCGATCATCACGCCGTTTATGCGATCCTGCTGGCCGATGCCGGGAGACGCCGGGAAGCGGAGGAACATATTCGCCTCGCGGAGGAAGCCGGGCAGGGTCTCTCTCATTTTCATCATGCCGCGTTCAGCATAGCCTGCGCCTATGCCTTGTTGGGCGAGAAACGACTGGCGCTTGAATGGCTTGAAAATACCGCCGAGCAAGGAATGCCCTGCTACCCGCTGTTCGACACGGAACCGGCCCTCGACAGCCTGAGGAGCGATCCACTATTTAAAAGCTTCATGGAGAGGGTAAAGAAGCAGTATGAAGGCTACCTGCGCGAACTCAGATGAACAAGCAGGGGGCAGGGGTCGGGGGTCGGAGGTCAGGATTATAGCGTTAATAGCTCGTTGAATGCCGAATTCTTAATCATCAGGATAGTGATTATCAGTCAGCTAACCCTGCCCCCTGCCTCTGCCCTGCCTTGCAGCCTCGCGTCTATTGCGTCATAATCCCCGA
>DASTET010000119.1:0-3278 GCA_035709445.1 Blastocatellia bacterium
TTTCAGCCTCGGCTGGCTCGAAAGACAGTTCAGGGCAGACGCTGCCCGCTCCTCTCGCCGACTGAGGCTCGCAGCCCTCCTTGCCGCAGCCGCCGTAATCGCGCTCGGCGGTCTGCTCTACTGGGGCGGCGCAAAACAGACGGGGCCTCGCGTGGTCGTCGGGTCGAAGGACTTTACCGAGCAGGTGATACTCGCAGAGATCGTCGCGCAGGTGATCGAAACGCGGACCGGCATAGAGGTCGAAAGACGGTTCGAGCTTGGCGGCGACCTCTGCCATCGCGCGATGATCTCAGGCGAGATGGACATTTATGTCGAATATACCGGAACGGCCTTTTCCGCCATCCTGAAGCACGACCCCATAACCGACGCGCGAAAGGCTTACCTTCAAGTCAAACAGGAGTACGCGGAGCGGTTCGATCTGGAATGGCTTGAGCCGCTGGGGTTCAACAACACGTTTGCGATCCTGGTTCGCGGCGAAGATGCGCGGCGTCTCGGCCTCAAGAACATTTCAGACATTGCGCCTTATTCGCCCCGATGGAGGGCCGGCTTCGGTCAGGACTTCATGTCGCGCGAAGACGGCTACCCCGGCTTTGCTAGAGTCTACGGGCTCAGATTTACAGAGCCGCCCCGCGAGATGGACCTCTCTCTCACATATCGAGCCCTCGCAAACAGGCAGGTGGATGTGATCGCGGGCAACTCGACCGACGGGCTTATAAACAAGCTCGATCTCTATCAGCTCGCCGATGACCGCAGCTACTTTCCCCCGTATGAAGCTGCCGCCGTCGCGCGCAGAGAGGCGCTCGACCGTCATCCGGAAATCAGAGAGGCGCTAGGCGGGCTTGCGGGCAAGATTTCTGACGACGAGATGCGCCGCCTCAACTACTCGGTCGACGGCGAAGGCCGCGACCCGAAAGATGTTGCCCGCGAGTTCCTGTCTTCTATTAATAGATAGAATGGAATCACAGATGAACACAGATGAACACAGATAAACTCGGACAATCTGTGTTCATCTGTGTTCATCTGTGGTTTCTATGATCGCATTGACTTGATGAGAGGTTTTCATTTTTAATCATTGATCCTATGTCAAAGCGCGTCTACATCGCCGACTGGGTCCTGCCCGTAAGCTCGCCTCCGATCCGCGACGGCGTGATCGTGGTCAAAGATGATCACATAGTCTTTGTCGGCGCGCGGGAGGAAGCCGAAGCGCATATCGAATTCATAGAGGTCGAATGCGCCAGCCTTGGCCGCGCGGCGATACTGCCCGGATTTGTAAACACGCACACTCACCTCGAACTCAGCTTGATGAGAGGCTTTCTCGAAGACCTGCCGTTCCGCGACTGGATAATCAAGCTGACGCGGACGAAATACGACCGGCTCTCAGAGGAGGATTTGAGATACTCGGCGCTGCTCGGCGCAGCCGAAGCGATGCGTTCGGGCATAACTACGCTCGCCGATACGGGCGATTCGGCGGCTGCGTTCGACGCGATGATAAGCAGCGGGCTTCGCGGGCTGGCTTACCGCGAAGCGTTCGGACCGGACCCTGCGGAGGCAGCGCGCAGCCTCGATACGCTCAAAGAGAAGATCGATGACATGCGCTCGCGCGAGACCGAGCTTGTGCGCGCAGGCGTCTCTCCGCACGCGCCCTTTACGGTCTCCGGAGAGCTGTTCCGCAAGGTCGCCCGGTACGCTTCGGACCAGAGGCTCGATCTCTGCATACACGCAGCCGAATCGCGAGTCGAGCAGCAGTTCATGCGGGGCACGGGAGAGTTTGCCGAAGGGCTCAGGGCACGCGGCATCGATTGGCGAGGGCCGGGCGTATCTACGGTTGAGTATCTCGGCTCGATAGGCGTGCTCGATACTGCACCGCTTCTCATTCACTGCGTCAACCTTGATGAGAGCGATATAGCTCTCGTCGCAGAGCACGGAGCGCGCGTAGCGCATTGTCCTAAATCGAATGCAAAGCTCGGCCACGGCATAGCGCCGCTTGCGGCGATGATCGATGCAGGCGTGACAGTCGGGCTCGGCACCGACAGCGTTGCCTCGAATAACCGTCTGGACATAATCGACGAGGCCCGCGTTTGCGGCCTTCTGCACCGCGCTACAGCGCGCGATTTCAGCCGCCCTTCGGCTGAGCAACTGCTCCGTCTCGCGACACTCGACGGCGCGCGGGCCTTGAGGATGGACCATCTCACAGGCTCGCTCGAACCGGGCAAGCAGGCCGATTTCATCGCCATCGATCTTTCTCACACGCACAACTCTCCGGTCCACGATCCCGTAACGAGCATAGTCTTCAGCGCGACGGCAAATGATGTGGTGCTCACGGTGGTTGCGGGCAGCGTGCTCTTTGACGGGATAGAGCTTCTGACAATCGATGAGGCGGATATTCGCAGCCGCGTCGACGAATCGCTCCAGCGCATGCAGGCGGGTTAATTCGAATTAAACTCGCGCCCGCAGTCATGTTTTTTCTTCTTATCTGAAACCTCTCCATACTTTTTGTCACTTACCCTTTCTCGAAGCTCGCGTTTGCGGGCGCGCGCAAAAAGGCTGCACCCTGTGCGCGCGCCTCGCGCGTAATTGCTCAGGGATGGCGGAGTCTATCCGAGAATTTGGGAACCATTGTTTTGAGGCCGCCGTATGAAGCGGTGAACAAAAGGCGCTTATAAAGCTTTTTATTTTAACGAGGTATTATGGCGAAGAAGAAGTCGCGTAAATATATCTATCTGTCACTCGCACTTGTCGTAGTATCCGCGGCGGCAGTATATGGAATGACGGCGATGTCAGGAGCAAAAGCGGAGATCGATCCTTCGCGCCTCCTGACGGTCGAGCGAGGCGATATTGCGCGCTCGGTCGTGGCGACCGGGCGGATCGAGCCTATATCGAAGGTCGAGATAAAATCGAAGGCCAACGGGATCATAAAAGAGCTGAAGGTAGAGGTGGGCGATTTAGTCGAGCAGGGGCAGGTGCTCGCCGAGCTTGATAAGGAGAACCTCTCGGCGCGGCTCCGCGAGGCCCGCGCCGCGCTGATGAGCGCGGAGTCTAACCTGCGCGCAGCCCAGGCCGAATACGAAAAGAACAAGGTCGAAGCCGAGGCCCCGGAAGTCGCGTTCGCGCGCCGTAATGTCGAGCGGGTCGATAAACTTTTTAAGAGCGGTCTGATCTCGAATCAGGACCTTGATGACGCGCGGCGCGCGCTCGAACAGGTAGAGAACCGCCAGCAGGTCGCCCGCACTCAATTGAGCGTGAGCCAGGCGCGCGTTTCGCAGGCGGAAGCAGAGGTC
>DASTET010000120.1:0-3312 GCA_035709445.1 Blastocatellia bacterium
ATTATCCGCTCCGCCGCCGGTCGCTCGATGAAGAGCTGCCGTGGCAGGTCGTAGACCTGGGGCTTACGACCGAGTTCATGAAGAAAGAGTATCAGCGCGCGATGGCCGAAAAGATCACGAAACCCTGTCCGGCCATAGACCCCTGCATTCGATGCGGCGTCTGCGACCCGCGCAACGTCCCTGAAAACGCGCTTGTGCAGCTTTCGTGGATGAAGCCCGCTGCGGTCGCACAACGGGCCGCAACCGGCGACTGATTATTGTCCCAGATAGGCGGTTATTACTTCGCGGTCGGAGGCGACCTGTTCGGGCTTGCCTTCCGCGATCTTCTTTCCGTGATTGAGCACGATCACCCGGTCCGAGATGCTCATCACAACGTGCATAACGTGCTCGACGCCTGCGACCGCCGAGATGCCTTTTTCATCCCTCAGCCGTTTGATCAGATCGACGGCCTCCCTCGATTCCGAAGGGTTGAGCCCTGACATCACCTCGTCGAGAAGTATCAGCTTAGGCCCTGTGGCAAGCGACCGCGCAAGCTCAAGCCGCTTGCGCAGACCCATCGGCAACCCTACTGCAACTGAATCGGCGAGCGAAGAGAGCCCCGTGAAATCGAGCGTCTCTGTTGCGACCGCATGCGCTTCGCTGTCGTCTGCCGCCGAAGCGTATGCCCCGACCAGAACATTTTCAAAGACGGTCAGCCCGCGCAGCGGCTTTACGATTTGAAAGGTGCGCCCGATGCCCGAAAGCGCGATCTCGTGCGGGCGCTTTCCCACTATGCTCTCTCCGCGAAATATGATCTCGCCGCGCGTGGGCCGTTGAAATCCGGTGATGAGATTGAAGACGGTAGTCTTGCCCGCGCCGTTCGGGCCTATGATGCTTACGGTCTCGCCCTCCTCGACGCTGAAGCTCAGCGAGTCGACCGCTACGAGTCCTCCGAATCGTTTCGTCAGGTCTTTGACTTCAAGCAGAGGCACTTTGCTCTTTCCTCATCCTGGACTTGAACAGCTTTTGAAACCCGCCTATCAAACCATCGGGCATAAAGAGTATGACCACGATCAACAGCGCGCCGTAAATAAGCAGATTGGCCTGCTCAAACACGTTGCGAAAGATCTCGCTCGAAAGCTTCAAAAGGATCGCGCCGAGCACCGGCCCGGCTACTGTGCCGAGCCCGCCGACTATCGCCATCAGCACTATCTCGACCGACAGGATCAACGGCAAGACGACGGTCGGCTCTACGAACAGAAAATAATTGGCATAGAAAGCCCCCGCCACGGCCGTAATCGATGCGCTTATCGCAAGCGCCGTGAGCTTGTAGCGCGTCGTGTCGATGCCGATCGATTCGGCGGTCTCCTCGTCTTCGCGGATGGCCATCAGGAAGTATCCGAGCTTTCTTCGAGAGATCAGGTAACAGAGCGCGACCGTGCCGGCCGCGATAACAAGGATGATGTAGTAGTAGGGTACTTTGTTTGTCCCGCTCAGTATCGAGGGGGATATGACCACGCCGACCGCGCCGCCCGTAAGGTCACGCCAGTTGAGCGCGACCAGCCGGACCATCTCGCCCACGGCTATAGTCGATAACGTGAAGTACGGGCCGCGCAGCCGGAAGCATATCCACCCGACCGCGAGCGCAACGGGCAATACCACAACAGGCCCGGCGACCATGCCCCACCAGGGCGAAAGCGCGCTCTTGCTTGCGATTATCGCCGCGCTGTAAGCGCCTATGCCGAAGAACGCCGCGTGCCCTAACGACAACTGCCCGGCAAAACCGCCGAGCACGTTCCAGGCCGAGCCGAGCGTCACGTAGAGAAGCACGAGGATCAATACGTGCTGCGCGTACCGGGCCTGAAAGAGAAAAGGGGCCGCGAGCAAAAAGATCGCAAGAACCGTCAGTGGCAGCGCATATCTCTTGTTCATAATATGAGCAAAGAGGATTACTCGAATGAATCTCCGTCAAACTTTCGATTTGCCGAGCAGCCCCGAAGGCTTGAGCGTCAGCGCGAGAAGGAAGATTACAAAACCTATCGCGTCCTTGTAGCCTGTCGAGATATAGACCGCGCCGAGCGCCTCGGCGATGCCCAGGAGAATCCCGCCGACAAGCGCGCCGGTCACGCTCCCCATCCCGCCGAGAACGACTACGACGAATGCCTTGAGCGTAAACGGCGACCCCGCGTTCGGCTCTACGCGATAATAGATCGGCATCAGAAGCGAGCCTGCCGCGCCTGCGGCGGCCACGCCCAGACCGAAAGTGAGGGCCTGCACTCGCCTGATGTTTACGCCCAGTATCTGCGCAGCCTCAGGGTCTTGCGCCGTGGCGCGTATCCTCCGGCCCGTATCGGTCTTCATCAAGAAAAAATAGAGAGCGGCGGTGATCACCAACGCTATAGAGAATGCCGCCATCTGAGGGAGGCTGACCGATACCGGGCCGACCTGCGCGGTCGCACCCGCGTAAGAGGTTGTCATCGTCAGGTAGTTGGCGGTAAACATCAAAAGCGCGGCGTTGATGAGCACGATGCTTACGCCCTCGGTCAGCAGTATCTGGTTAAGCTCAGGCGCTTTCAGTACAGGCGAGATGAGCGTCTTTTCAATCAGCACTCCGACCAGAAACATTGCGGGCGCCACTATGAGAATAGAAAGGAACGGGTCTATGCCGAGCGATGTAAACAGAAAATAGGTTGCATACATCGCAACCATAACGAGCGCGCCGTGAGCGAAATTGACCACCCGCATAACGCCGAAGATTATCGTAAGCCCTATCCCGATCAGCGCATATATCCCGCCCGTGAGCAGCCCGCTCGTTACGGTTTGAAGCAGCTTCTCGGTGTCGGAGACCACGGCCGGTTGATGAGGCTGTGAGGCGGCCTGGTCGCCGGTTGCGCTCCTCTGGCTTCGGGCGCTCCAGGGCGGGGTCGGCAGGACCGGGGTGCGTATCGCTGCGGACTCGGGCCAGACGGTGATAAACCTGCCGCCGAGAACCTGTGTGATGGCTACGGGATGATCGTTCTGCCCCTTCTCGTCAAAGCTTATGGGGCCGAATATCGAATCCATCCTTGTCTCTCTGATCGCGTCGCGTATCCGCGCCCGGTCGAGGGAGCCTGCGCGAGAGATGGCGTCGGCCAGTATCTTGAGCGAGACATAAGTCTGCACGCTGTGATACGAAGGGTCATAGTTGAATTGCGTTTTAAACCGCTCGGCCCACTCGCGCGAGCCGGGCCATTTCGAGTCGGGCGTCCACTGCGTCACGGAGATAGTGTATTCGGCAGTCTCGCCCGCTCCCCTCAAGAAATCGGGCAGCGAAAACCCGGCCCCGCCCGCGGT
>DASTET010000121.1:0-2395 GCA_035709445.1 Blastocatellia bacterium
AGCAATCCCACACAAAGCCAGGTAAATCTTGCAGGATGGAAGCTGAGAGACCGGGCGGGAAACACATTCACGCTGTCGGGAAGCATACCGGCAGGGAGCAGGTTAACGATAGTGCTGTCGCCAAACACGATGCCGTTGAATAATGACGGGGACGATGTGAAGCTTATAGACCCGCAAGGGCAGATTAAGCATCGGGTGAGCTACACTGGGTCGCAGGCGCAGTCAGGTCAGAGGGTGGTTTTCCAGTGAGCCGTAAGAGAAAGAATACGAGAATACAGAGGTAAGAACCGTGCAAGGTGTGCAGGTCATAAACTGCGATGTGCTGTATTCTTCACGTGCACCCGGTGATGCCCGACGTTAGGCCGCCGAAGTGGCAGATCAACCACTAGGCGAGTGACATATTGCAATCGCTATTACGGTGGTTGAGCGGTGGAAGATCACAGGAACATCACCGTTCTATTCCACGAGGAGAACACATTGGTGTCACCGAGCACTTAAAAACGTAGAAAAATGAACACGAGCCGGCCGATGCTGAGCAACGTCATCATCGCCGCAGGCGCTTTCCTCAATCCACCTTTTTTGATACTGTGCACCGCCAGGCGGGACGAGTAACCCCGGTTGTTTGCACCAACCGGGGTTTTCCTTTGGTGGCCCCGTTGCCGAGGCAACTCACCTAATCATCGGCTCTATGTTGCCCGAAGCGGAATCCTCTCGTCCATCGCTCGCTGATTATGCTCCTGGCGACTGCCACACAACCCGTTTTCCGTCAGAGATTTTGCAAGGCTCCTCATTGCCGCTCTCTCTTCTTCATCTGCTCCCACTGCGACCGAGGCCAGCTTTATTGCGGCACTGATTGCCGAAGGCTTTCTCGTCTGAAGCAACTCCGTGCTGCTCGCCGCCGCCACCAGCAAAGTCTGGAAGGCCGCCTCGATCATCGCGACCGTCAACGCGCCTACCGACTCCGCAAGGCTGTATCTGCCTCCGACCCTCCCCAAAAAAGCGTGACGGATCATACTTCCCCTCCAACTCCTCCTTCTGCCACTCTATCACCTCACTCGACGCCTCCCCACTGGGGGCGTCTGCGACAGGCCCTCTCCTCCCTCGGGGTAATCGTCTGTCAACTCTGTGGGCGGCTGGGCCGTTTTTTGAACCCCTTTGACGAAGGTGGATGATGCATGATTACGAAAGATCAGATCGCTGCGATTCGCCGATTGTTCTACGTCGAGCATTTCAAGGTTGGCACTATCGCCTCTCAACTCGCTCTGCACCCTGAAACCGTAAAGCGCGCTCTTGAAACCGAAAGGTTCAACTCTCGCTCGGCTCGCTCAGTCGTCACCGATCCGTTTCTCGACTTCATCGAGCAGACTCTCAAACTCTATCCGCGTCTGCGTGCCACTCGGCTATTGGAGATGCTCAAAGACCGAGGCTACAGCGGCAGCATTTACCAGTTGAGGCGGGCGGTGAAAAAACTCCGCCCAACCAGCCGAGAAGCATTCCTGCGGCTTGAGACCTTCCCCGGCGAGCAGGCCCAGGCCGATTGGGCTTCCTTTGGAGAAGTCACTATCGGTCGGGCTAGAAGACGCTTATCTTGCTTTGTGCTCACACTCTCTTACAGCCGCGCCTGCTGGCTGGAGTTCTTCCTCGATCAGAGTCTTGAGAACTTCCTGCTCGGACACGTCAATGCCTTCCACGACTGGGGCGGCGTGCCCCGCAGTGTTCTCTACGATAATTTGAAGTCGGCAGTCCTGGAACGATTCGGCGACGCCGTCCGCCTTCACCCTCGGTTGCTTGAGTTGTGCGGTCATTATCATTTTCAAGCGCGGCCATGCAATGTTGGACGAGGCAATGAGAAAGGCCGAGTGGAGCGGACCATCGGCTACGTGCGAGAGTCTTTCTTTGCCGCTCGCTCATGGACGACAGTCGAAGACCTCAATCGCCAGGCCAAAGAGTGGCGAGATGCGACAGCGCATCTTCGCCGCTGGCCGGGATCGGATACACGCCGAGTCAGCGAAGTCTTCGAAGAGGAAAAAGCTCGACTCATTCCACTCCCGTTGCATCGCTTCGATACTGACCTGATAAAAACTGTCCGCTCAGGGAAAACCATCTATGTTCGGTTTGACCTCAACGATTATTCGATTCCGCATTCTACGGTAGGGCGGACGCTGACTCTCGTAGCATCGCGTGATACTGTGCGCCTGCTTGAAGGGGCAAAAGAAGTGGCTCGTCATCGTCGGTCTTATGATCGCCATCAGCGAATCTCGGACCCTGCTCATATCGCAGCGCTGGTTGAGCAGAAACGAAAAGCAATGGGGGCGACGGCTGTCTCTCATCTGAAGCTTCAGATACCAAAGATCGAAAAGTTCCTCGACGCAGCAATGGAGCGGGGTGAGTCTCC
>DASTET010000122.1:0-2345 GCA_035709445.1 Blastocatellia bacterium
GATGCGAAGCAGATGACGCCGTCATCCGAGAGCGTGTAGTAGAGAGGCTTGATACCGAGCCTGTCGCGCGCCAGCACGAGCCGGTTTCTCTTTGCGTCCCAGATCGCAAAGGCGAACATGCCGCGCAGCTTTTCGACCGCTCGCGCGCCCATCTCTTCATACAGGTGAACTATGGTCTCCGTGTCGCGTTCGGTTCGATAGATGTGACCGCGCTCTTCGAGCCCTGCTCGGAGGCTGCGGTGGTTGTAGACCTCGCCGTTATAAGCGATCCACACCGTCTCGTCTTCATTAGACATCGGCTGATGCCCGCCCCCGAGGTCTACTATCGATAGGCGGCGATGGCCGAGCCCTACCCGGCCGGCAATAAATAGGCCCGCGTCATCCGGCCCGCGATGGGCCAGCGAATCGCGCATGTTGAGCAGCGCCGACTGATCGACGTTGCGATTGAGCTTTCCTGGAACGGCTATGCCGCAAAATCCGCACATTACCCGACCACCTTTTTCGCTGTAGGAATGATGAGAGTTATAAACTCCTGCGGCCCCTCGCCCTCCGCCTCGAAGACTACTACCGGCGCAGTCTCACACTCTCCGTAGCAACGCGAGACCCGGCCTTCGATGATTCGAGGGCTGAGCGAGGGCTGACCGGAAATATAGATCGAAAGCTGATCGCCGCCCGGCTCCGTGACCTGCACCTCCGCCGGGCCGTTTACGCTTGCCACGCAGCCGGGCGAGAGGTGATAAGTCAAAGCGTAGCTATGGCGGCCTTGCGCCGAGAAAATATCTCGCACGATCAGCCGCGAGTGTGAGCCGGACCCGCAGTCGTCCGGCCCCGATTTGAGAAATATCACCTCGCGGGTATGCTTTACCGGGTCGGCCAATCGCTCATAGCCGTCGTGCGAGCCCGCGAAATAATCCAATCGCTCTCTGCTTACGAACTCAATGGCCTTTGCGCTGGCCGTATTCTCCCAGGAGAAAGGCCCGGCCGGGACCGATTGCGACTCGCCGTCAACCGTCACGGTGTTGTGCGCGCGGCTGTGGCGAAACTCGTTGCGCGACTCGGCATCCGCCGTGTACGTGTATGTGCCCGGATCGACCAGCCAGCTCTTGCCGAGCGCGGCCAGCTCTATGGCAAGCGCGTCCGAATGCGCGTGCCCGCGCGGGGCCGCGCTCTGCGGGCAGCAGCTTATGACCACGTAGCTCGAATCCTTCGACCAGCCATCGCGCATAACATAGTAGCCCGACTCCGCAAACGCCCTGGAACGGGCGAGAAGCGGCCTGGCTTCTATCCTGTCATATGCCTTTATCGCCGCCGGGCCCATCAGCCAGAGCGTTTCAATCGCTGCATCTCCCGCGACGAACTTCCAATCGCCCCGCTCGAACAGTTGCGCTCCCGTCGCGAGCGTGTCGCGAAAATCGTCCGCCTCGCGGTCGCCGAGCGCAAGCAGCCGCCCGCCGTCGTCATCCCCTATGAGCGGCGAGCTGCCGTCGGGCTTCGTTATCCACATCAGGTAATCGAGAAGCAGCGAGAGCTTCTCTTTGATCTCTGCCGGGAGGCTCAACCCGTTCGCTTCCGCAAGGACGAAAAGATGGGTGTAAAAATCTGCCGTGTAGCGGTGATAGTAAGATGCCCGCTCGAAATAGACGCCGTCCGCCCTGACCTGAACGCCGAGCTGCTCAAGCAGTATGCGAAGACCCGTCTCGCGCCAGCGACGCGCGCGGGCCAGCTCCGGCAGGCATAGACCGAGATAGAAGAGGCCGAGCGCCTCGCCTGTCAGGTGAGTGTTCGGGCTGAAATAATGCGAGAGGTATCTCTCTATGTGACGCCCGTGAGCTATGAGGTGCTTTAGCATCCTCGTCACGAACGCAGTCTCGATCCGCTCGGAGGGCGCGAACAGGTGCCAGGCCCACAGCCAGGCTATCGAGCGGAATGCGACTTCGAGGCTGCTCGCCCAGTTGATGCCGCGACTTGGAGGGTTGGCGTCCATCCAGGAGGCCGCCTGCGATACGAAAGCATCTGTATAGCGTTCGTCGCCCGTCAGCCAGTACGCCTGACCGAGAGTTACGAAATGCCGGTGCCGGTTTAGCTCCCAGGTGACCTTCTTGTCCCCGGCCACTTCCGGGTCGAGATAATCGATACGGCTCCAATGGTCCAACGAGGTGCGCTTGCCCGTGGTCGGGTCGAGATGCCAGTCGATGGGATTGCCGAAGCTTATACGCTTGTATCCAAGAAGATCGAACTCTCCGCAAACGGCGCGGTCCGCCCTGTGGATTATCCTTCTGCGCTCGGCGGGGAAGTCATATTTGATCATCGCGACAATCTCATCGCGATGCTTGAAAGAGGGGAAG
>DASTET010000123.1:0-3928 GCA_035709445.1 Blastocatellia bacterium
GAGGGCCGTCCCTGCTTTCGCTGTCCGTTATAGGTGTACCGTGGCTGCTTACTGTTTTTGGTCGCCCAACCTCCGAGCGAACGAACTAGATCGACCACATCATTTGCCAATCGTTCGCTGCTGGTTGCGAACCTGACCATACCTGGCTTTTCCACCCATCCGTCGGCGTCGAGCAAGCCTTGCAAAAGCGATAGCCGGGCGGCGCGATTGGCGGTCTTATATACTTCAGGAATGAACTTGCTTTCACTCCGCTTTCCCCATAGACCTAATTGCTTCAGTTCTTCCTTCAGCGCATTCGGCCAGACTCCATAACGGCCAGGCCGGCGATGACCTGCTGATTGCACGATGCGGTAGTCGTACATTCCGGCATGGTTTAGCACATAGTCCGGTGATAGCGTGGCCTCCATCTTCTTCAACACGGCAAGGCTTGATGTTGAAAACCTGACCGCTCCGCAGCTCAAGCTGCCTTCACCGACCAAAAGCCCCAGGACCCAGGGATTGATCGGGAGCGCGTCATTATGGCCAAAATCGCCCGAACACATCTCGACCCATAAGCGATTCCGGTACCGCTTGCGCTTGAGCATAGCAGCAAGCTTATCCGTCGTGAGTATGCGAGCATCCGGCCAGCCCCGATAATAGACGCGCCATAAGTGCTCTCCGCAGCATTCAGTAGCTCTACCGTCAGAGAAACTGACCCGGTATATCTGCTTCTTGCCTTGAGGAAATACGCCGAGAACTGTCGATGGGCGACCGTCAATTGAAGCGAGATCATCTCCGGGCTGTATCTCTCCCATAGCCTTCCAGCAGCCGCTTTCCATCAGTACCCTCGCGTCAAGGGGCTGGGCCTTGCCCATTGATGGTCTTGCGGCGATGATGACAAGGTCCTGGCGCTGGAGGCCGCTCGTCATCTGGTCGAAATCGGTAAAGCCCGTCGGGACGCCTGTGATCATTTCGGGCCGGCCCGCCATCTGCTCTATCTGCTCAAGCCGCCGGTGCGCGACATCGCCTATGTACTGGAACCCCTGGCGCACCCGGTCTTCGGCTATCTGAAAGATCATCTGCTCGGCCTGATCTATTATCACATCCGCGTCGTCGTCCTCATCGAAGGCGCGGGCTATGATCTGATTCGACGCGGTGATCAGACGGCGAAGCATAGCCTTCTCTTTGACTATCTTCGCATAAGGCTCGATGTTGTCGGTCCGGGGCACCCCGTCGATGAGCGACGCGATATAGGTCGCCCCGCCGACCTGTTCGAATTCGGCGGCCCGGCGCAGCTCGTCGGTCAGCGTTATTAGGTCTATCGGCGAGGCGCGCTCGGTTAGAGCGATCATCTTATCGAATATGCGGCGGTGCGAGTCGAGAAAGAAGTCTTCCCTGCGCAGGAACTCTATGGCCTGGTTGCAGACCATGTTGTCGAGCAGTATGGCGCCGAGTATCGAGCGCTCGGCTTCGATATTTGAAGGGAGCCCCTTTTCGAAGAAAGGATCACCGGAGCTTGGTCGAGTCATCGCCCTGGTTCCTGCTCTTAAATAACAACCTAATTTGTGCTCTGCGAGGGGCGCATTGATTGGAGAAGCCATCAAAATAGAAAGCGGAATGCCGCGCCCTCGGCATTCCGCGCTCGATAATAACAAAGAGAATGGTGCGAGTCTAGCCTTGCATAGATAAGACGCCGCCGCACGGAGCCCTGCGCCCGAAACTCAACAAAAAACCGTGACCGGCGGGGCTGCGCGCAGCCTACGCCGGTTACTCTTCGGCCTCTTCCGTCTCGCTGTCCGTCTCGGCTGCTTCGGTCGTATCTTCAGGCTGCGGCTCTTCGGCAGCCGCCCCGACGGGCGTGGAATCGGCTTCCGGAGCCGGTTCCGTGGCGGCGGCCTCTTCGGCCTGGCCTTCCTTGCGCACCTGCACCTTGACGATAGGGGTGACGTCGCGATGGAGCTTGATCACGACATCGTAATCGCCGACCTCCTTGATGTGATCGCGGAGCCCTATGCGACGGCGCTCGACGGCGTAGCCCTGCTCCTTGAGCGCTTCGGCGACGTCGAGCGCGGTGACCGATCCGTAAAGTATGCCGTGCTCGCCGACGCGGCGCTCGAATCTGAGCACAAGCCCGTCGAGCTTTTCGGCATCCGTCCGCGCAGCCTCTCGCTCGCGGTCCTCGCGCTTGGCCAGCACGCGGCGCTGTTCTTCGATCATTCGCTTGTTGCCTGCGGTCGCCTTTATAGCGAGGCCATGCGGCAGCAGATAGTTCCGGCCATAGCCCGCGCGCACCCGCACGACCTGTCCGCGATGGCCGAGGTTCTCTACATCTTCTCGAAGCAATACATCCATGTGTGCCATTGATAAATCCCCATTCGATATTGATTAGTCTGTAGCAAACGGCAGGAGCGCCGCGTTGCGGGCCCGCTTGATCGCGGTAGCAAGCATCCGCTGGTGCGGGGCGCATGTGCCCGAAATCCTGCGAGGCAATATCTTGCCGCGTTCGGGTATGTAGCCCGACAGCAGACGCGAATCCTTATAGTCGATATAATCGGTCTTGTCGGCGCAGAACTTGCACGACTTGCGCGCCCGGACGAACCGGCGGCCACCCTGACCGCCACCCTGTCGCCCGCCCCTGTCGTCGCGCCGGCCTTCGTTTCTCGAATCGCTGCTCATTACTCTTCCTCCTCTTCTAATTCTTCCTCATCGATCCCGATCACCTCTTCGGCGCGGGCTGAGCGACTTGTTCCGCCGCCGCCGCCGGCCCCGCGCGCAGCGCGGCGGGCCCGGAATTTCTCGGCGCGCTTGAGGTCTTCGTCTATTCGGATCGTCAGATACCTTATGATCGGATCGGCCACGCGCATACGGCGCTCGACCTCGGCGATCTCCGAGCCGGTGCCCTCAACCGTGAGCACGACGTAATGTCCTTCGTTGAATTTCTGGATAGGGTAGGCGAGCCGTCGACGGCCCATTCGATCAACCTTGGCGATCTGAGCGCCCTGGTTTCTCAACACATCACTCAATTGAGTGATGAGCGTGTCGATATCGCCTTCTTCTACATTCGGCGCGACTATAAACAGAACTTCATAAACTCTCATCAGAGAGATATCCTCCTTTTGGATAGACTTCGCTTGCGCGGCCCTCCGTTACGGATATTGCCGCGCCCGGTTTAGTTCAGCCCCGGCCTTCAACCGGAGCAAGGAGATTCACGACAGAACCTCTTTGACAAAGATCAGAAAGAGAGTGACAGGCGCCGGCCTCTTCACTCATCAGCAGTAACGGTCCTGACCCTCTCGTTAAAGAGCGTCTGCGCGCGTTCGACGCCTTCGGCCAGTATAGTCGTAACGGCATCGGCGGCGCGCTCAAGCATCGCTTCAAGCTGCTCGCGGTCGCGCTTCGCCAGGGGCGAAAGCACGAAATCGGCCAGATCACCGACCGGGTGATCGGGTCTGACGCCGAGCCGCACGCGCGCAAAATCCTGAGTCCCGAGCCGGTCGATGATCGACTTCAGCCCTTTCTGCCCGCCCGCGCTCCCTCGCGCCCGCACCCGTATCATGCCGAACGGCAGCGCCACATCATCGCAAACTACGATGAGATTGCCCGCGTCGCCTTCGCCGTAACGGTCGAGCAACGGCCCCACCGCCGAACCGCTCAGGTTCATATAGGTCTGCGGTTTGACGAGCAGAACGCGCGTGCCCCGTATCGTCACCTCCGCAACCCTGGCGTTCAGCTCATCGCGAAACCGGCGACCCCCGGCGCGGTCGAACAACTTATCAACGAGCATGAATCCGAGGTTATGACGAGTCGCCTCGTACTCTCTTCCCGGATTGCCGAGCCCCACTATCAATTTCATAACTCAGGGTCAGAGCAGGGGTCAGGGGTCGGGGGGCAGGGCTTGTTCGCTTGTAACCACTATGTCGGTGATTAGGGATTCAACATTCAACAAGTT
>DASTET010000124.1:0-2463 GCA_035709445.1 Blastocatellia bacterium
ATCGCGCGTGCGGTGATGGACTATGAGTTTTGCGATGAGCGAATCGTAATGAGGCGGAACAAACCAGCCGGGATAGGCAGCCGTGTCGATGCGCACGCCGGGCCCTCCCGGTATATTCATTGCCGTAATCAATCCGGGCGAGGGGGCGAAGGTCCGAGGGTTCTCGGCGTTTATTCGGCACTCGATCGAATGGCCGCTGAAGACTATGTCGTCCTGATCGAACTCGAGCCGCTCGCCTGCGGCGATCAATATCTGTTCTCGCACGAGGTCGGTGTTTGTGACCATCTCCGTCACAGGGTGCTCTACCTGTATTCGCGTGTTCATCTCCATGAAGTAAAAATTCTTGTCTTTATCGAGCAGAAACTCCATCGTGCCTGCGCTGACATAGCCTATCTCACGGCAGGCGCGCACGGCCACCTCGCCCATCTGACGGCGTATCTCAGGCGTCAGCGCGGGCGAAGGCGACTCTTCTATAAGCTTCTGATGCCGACGCTGGATCGAGCACTCGCGCTCGCCGAGATGGACCACGTTTCCGTGCTGGTCGCCGAGGACCTGTATCTCGATGTGGCGCGCGTTATCTATATATTTCTCGATATAGACGGCAGAGTTATTGAAGGCGAGCTGGGCTTCATACTGGGCCGCAGGCAGGGCCGCGAGAAGCTCATTGCGGTCGCGCACTATGCGCATGCCGCGCCCGCCGCCGCCCGCGGCAGCTTTTATCATGACAGGATAGCCGATCTCGTCGGCGAGGCGGATCGCCTCTTTTTCGTCTTCGATAATGCCTTCGAAGCCTGGCGTAATGGGAACGCCCGCGGACTTCATCGTAGAGCGGGCCTTTGCCTTATCCCCCATCAGGCTTATACATTCAGGGCTCGGGCCGATGAACTTTATGTTGCACCTCTCGCAGACCTCGGCAAAGTATGCGTTCTCGGCGAGAAACCCGTAGCCGGGGTGAATCGCATCCACGTTCGCGACCTCGGCTGCCGAGATCACCATGGGGATGTTGAGATAGCTTTTCGTCGGCGGCGGGGGCCCGATACACCAGGCTTCATCCGCAAATCGCACATGCAGCGAGTCGCGATCAGCTTCAGAGTAGACGGCCACGGTTCGGATGCCGAGCTCTCTGCACGCCCATATGATCCGCGTTGCGATCTCGCCTCGATTTGCTATCAGGATTTTTTTAAACATAGCGATCAGGAGCCAGAAGCCAGAAGCCAGAGTCTCTTCCGTAATTTCTCGATTAAAGACTAATGAAAAAAACTGAGACCAGCATCGACCAGCTTCTGGCTTCTGGCTTCTGGCTTCTTATTCTCAAGTCCTTATCCCGAACAGCGGCTGACCATACTCGACGGGCTGGCCGTTTTCGACAAAGATCCTGGCGACCTCGCCTGAGACTTCGGCCTGGATATTGTTCATAAGCTTCATCGCCTCGATTATGCAGACGATCGTTTCCGGCTCGACGCGGTCCCCCGTCTTCACGAACGGCTCCGATGCGGGCGAGGCCGCGCGATAAAACGTGCCCACGAGCGGCGATTTGATTATGTGAAGCGAGATGTCCGGCGCTTCCGCTTCGGCGCCGGAAGCTGGCTGAAGCGGAGGCGCAGCCGCAGCCTTTGAGGTATCTGTAGCCGCCTCGATCGCAGGCGAAACGGGCAAGACGGGCGGAATAGGAAGCGCGATGACGGGGGGCGAGGCTGACGGCGGCGAGACGGGCTGCTGGTTATACCTGGCCAGCCGCATGCGGAAGCCCTGGCGCTCGATCTCGAACTCCGTAAACCCCTTCTCACTGATCATCTCGATAAGCTCTTTGACTTCCTTCAGGTTCATGCTGGCCCCCTCGTAGAATCTCAACAAGCGAAAGCCTCAACCGTTAACGGCTGAGGCTTTCGCTTCAACATCCTTTGCCGCTTCGGATTCAGGACTTCTTTTCCTTGCCTTCCTCGCCCTTCTTGCCGCCAAGACCGAAGAACCGGCGGCGCTTCTTCTCTTCCTTCTTCCCTTCTTCGTGCACGGTCTTCTGCTCGCTGCCGATAAGCTCTATTAAGGCCATCTCCGCGCCGTCACCCTTTCGCGGGCCGAGCTTCAGGATTCGCGTATAGCCGCCGGGCCGGTCGGCGAACCGCTCGGCGATCTCGCCAAACAGCTTATCGAGCGCGGCCACTCCGGCGGTGCGCGGAGCCTGAGGTCGCTTGTACCCGCCGTCGGGTACGCGGTTGGTATTGCCGGAATAGAAATACCCGGCGGCGAGCCTCCGCGCATGCACAGCGGCTTCGGGCGCTTCGGCCGCCAGCGCGCGTTTGCCGAGCGTGATAGCGCGTTCGGCAAACGGGCGAAGCTCTTTGGCTTTAGGCAGCGTCGTGATAACCCGCTCGTGAACGATCAGTGAGGTGCAGAGGTTTCTGAGCAGCGCCGAGCGATGCTCAGACTTGCGCCCCAGTTTTCGGTGAGCCATTCTATGTCGCA
>DASTET010000125.1:0-3841 GCA_035709445.1 Blastocatellia bacterium
AACCTGATCCCTGCCTACTTGAGGTCGACGGTAGCCCCGGCGTCAGTAAGCTTCTTCTTGATCGACTCGGCTTCTTCCTTGTTGACGCCTTCTTTGATGGGCTTGGGCGCGGCCTCGACCAGATCCTTGGCCTCTTTAAGACCGAGCGCCGTTATCTCGCGCACGACCTTGATGATGCCGATCTTCTTGCCAGGGTCGGCCATGCCGGTAAGAATCACGTCAAATTCGTCCTTCTCCTCAGCGGCAGGGGCAGCCGCGGCCGCAGCCGCGGCAGGAGCGGCGGCCACAGCCGCGGCAGCAGCCGAGACGCCGAAGGTCTCTTCCATCATCTTTACGAGCTGCGACGCTTCGAGCAGCGTCAGGTCTTTTATCTGGTCAACAATACCTTGAAGTCTATCCTGTGACATAGCTTTTCGTGTCCTCCTGAATACTTGTGCATGGTCGGGCAGAACCGCAAACCGTCCACCCTGATTACAGGCCGCGCCGCCGGTGCATCTCCGGCCTGCGCGCGCCAGCCGAGCCGCTCCACTGACACATTGCAAAGCGGCAGCTTACTATTGCGAAATAAACAATCTCAAATCTCAAATCTGAGATTCACTGAGCATTCTCCTTTTGAGCGCGGACCTGATCGATGACAACGGTCAGGTTGCGCGCCACGCCGGCCGTCGCTACTGCGAGCCGCTGTGCGCCGCTGTTTATCAAGAACATGATCTTCGAGACGAGCTCTTCTTTCGACGGCATGTTGGCCAGCGCATCGACATCCCTCACATCGATGACGCGGCCTTCGACCAGCCCGGCCTTGAACGATATAACAGGGCTCTCCTTTGCCCACTTCGACAGCACCTTGGCCATCGTAACCGGGTCATTGACCGAGAGCGCAACGGCGGTGGCTCCCGTAAACTGGTCGGCCACCTGTTCCATGGGCGTGCCTTTGGCTGCGCGAATCGCCAGGGTGTTTTTCACCACGCGGTAAGAGAGGTTCGCCTGGCGCAATTCGCGGCGCAAGCGCTCGTCGTCGGCCACCTTTATGCCTTGAAAGCTCAGGAGCAGCGCGTTGGGCGACTCCTGAAAATCGCGCTGAAGCTCCTCGATGTCATTCTCTTTCTGTTGCCTTGTTTTCACTGTTCTTCTCCCGAGGTCCTTTTAAAACTCTGCCGTATTAAGCTTGATGCCGGGCCCCATCGTCGACGAGAGCGTGGCATTCTTGACATACTTGCCCTTGGCGGCGGCGGGCTTTGCGCGCACCACAGCGTCGATGAGCGTTCTGGCGTTCTCGATCAGCCGCTCTTTATCGAAGCTGACCTTGCCGACGGGAGCGTGGATGACGCCCGTTTTGTCGACGCGGAACTCGACCTTTCCGGCCTTGGTCTCGCGCACCGCGCGCCCGACCTCAAAGGTGACGGTCCCGGTCTTCGGGTTCGGCATAAGGCCGCGCGGCCCCAGAATCTTTCCTAGCTGACCGACCGACTTCATCATGTCGGGCGTGGCGATGAGCGCGTCGAAATCGAGCCAGCCGCCCTTTATCCGCTCGACAATATCATCTCCGCCGATCTCGTCGGCCCCCGCCTCTTGCGCTTCGCTGACCTTATCAGCCGAAGCGATAACGACCACCCGCTTGGACTTGCCCAGCCCGTGCGGGAGCACCACGGTCCCTCGCACCATCTGGTCGGCCTTGCGGGGGTCGACGCCCAGCGTCATATCGACTTCGACCGTCTCATCAAACTTCGCATAAGCGATCTTCTTAGCCAGCTCGACCGCCTCTTCGACCGAATAGACGCGGTCTCGTTCGATCTGCGCGGCTGCCGCCGTATATTTTTTTCCAGCCATAATGATTCTCCCAGGTAATTAGCGTGGCGGTTTGCGACCGGCCACTCCCTTTTTGAAGGAAACATGCAGCAGATTCTAAAGCTAATCTACAACTTCCAGACCCATATTGCGGGCCGTCCCTTCGATAGTCCGGGCCGCCGCCTCGACCGAAGTCGTATTGAGGTCGGGCAGCTTCGTGCGGGCGATCTCTTCGATCTGCTTGCGAGTGATACGACCTATCTTGTCGCGATTTGGTCGGGCCGAGCCCTTGTCTATGCCCGCAGCCTTCTTGAGAAGGTCGGCGGCGGGCGGCGTCTTGGTGATGAAGGTGAAGGAGCGGTCGGCATAGACCGTGATCACCACGGGGATATTCACATCACCCATGTTGGCGGTCTTGGCATTGAACGCCTTGCAGAACTCCATAATATTGACGCCGTGTTGACCGAGAGCAGGGCCGATGGGAGGTGCGGGATTAGCTTTCCCTGCCGGGACCTGAAGCTTTATGTACGCAGTTATCTTCTTTGCCATATCTGGGTATCTCGCGAGCCGGCCCACATCGATAGACGACGGCGGGTTGTCGACTCTCCCCTTTCCTAAATTCTCAGCCTTCTTCGCTGAACGTGAGTTTCTCTACATCCAGGAAGTTCAGCTCGACGGGCGTCGAGCGCCCGAAGATAGTAACCATAACCTTGAGCACGCCCTTGTCCGGGTTTATCTCCTCAACCTGACCGGTGAACCCGCTGAACGGGCCTGAGAGTATCCGCACGTGCTCTCCGTGCGTGAACGTATGTTTCGGCTTTGGCTTCTCCGCAGCCTCGGTGACGTGATGCACTATCTGATCGACCTCTTCCGGGGTAAGCGGGGTCGGCTTCTGCCCGCCGACAAAGCCCGTGACTTTCGGCGTCGATTTGATGATGTGCCAGACCTTTTCGCTGACGTCACCCTTCTCATCCGTCTCTATTTCGACCAGAACGTAGCCCGGGAAAAACATCCGCGAGGTCTCGACTCGCTTCGACCCGCGCATCTCGACTACGGTCTCGGTAGGCACTAGCACCTGAGTGATCTGGTCGGCCATGTCATAGGCCTGGATACGAGACAGGAGCGATTCACGCACCTTCTTCTCGTAGCCCGAATATGTATGAATGATGAACCACTTCGTTGGCATTATACTGCTCCGCCTACTTTATAGCCTTTTCAAGATACTCGAATCCAATAGTGACCAGACTATCGACGCCCCACAGGTAAAAACCGAAGAAGACCACTGCGATAAGAACAACGACCGTAGTGCTCCACACCTCATTGCGAGTAGGCCAGGTGGTCTTACGCAATTCCAGCTTTATGTTCTGGTAGAACTCGCTTATGCGACCGCCGAACGACAACTTCGAGAGCTTGGACGTTCGCTCGCCCTCATCGCCGCCGTCGCCGGTCCCGCCCCGCAGTTTCCTGCCTTCTTCTTCCGGGAATTCTGTTACTCGACTCATTACTTCACCTCGTGCGGGCCAGGTCTTTGCGCCCGCAGATTTCAAACCCGCCCGTCCAGCCACTGTTACTGGCAGGGGTACCAGGATTCGAACCCGGCCTTACGGTTTTGGAGACCGCCGTGCTATCCACTAACACTATACCCCTGTTTGAACCGGCCCCCGCGTTAAAACTACTTCGTCTCCCTGTGCGGCTTGTGGCCACGGCACGAGTTGCAGAACTTCTTGAACTCGAGACGATCCGGCTTCTTCTTCTTGTTCTTGGTAGTGACGTAGTTGCGCCTTTTGCACTCCGTACACTGAAGAACGATGTTGTCTCTTGGCATGATCCCTCTACTAACGACCTCTATTATAACAGCAACACCGGCGGGCCGCGAACAAAGCCGGGCGACCCCGCCGCATCATTATATTATTACTCGATCACCTCAGAGATAGTGCCGGCTCCTACCGTCCGCCCCCCCTCTCGAATCGCAAACCTCAACCCCTTCTCCATCGCTATCGGCGTGATCAACTCCACCTCCAACTGCGAGTTGTCTCCAGGCATCACCATCTCCACT
>DASTET010000126.1:0-9999 GCA_035709445.1 Blastocatellia bacterium
AAGCGATGTCTGTCTTTAAAGCGACTCGCTAGACTCGCCAGACTCATGTCTCCTCATCCTGGAGGCGGGCGACTACCGAGAAATCTTCGAGCGTGGTGACGTCGCCGCGAACTTCGCCGCTCGTTGCAATCTCGCGAAGCAGCCGGCGCATGATCTTTCCGCTTCTCGTCTTGGGCAGCATGTCGGAGAAGCGTATATCATCGGGCCTGGCGAGCGCGCCTATCTCTTTCGCTACCCACTGCCTGAGCTCCTGTTTGAGCGCCTCGGAAGGCTCTGAGCCGGCTTCGAGCGTGACGAAAGCCGCAATTGCCTGCCCCTTCACATCGTCGGGCCGCGCGACAACAGCGGCCTCGGCTACCCTGGGATGGGCCACCAGAGCCGATTCCACCTCCATGGTGCTCAGCCGATGGCCCGATACATTTATCACGTCATCGACGCGGCCCATAATCCAGAAATAGCCGTCCTCGTCTTTTCGCGCTCCGTCGCCGGCGAAGTACATCCCCGGAATCTCAGACCAGTACTGCTGCACGTATCGGTCAGGATCGCCGTAGATCGTGCGGAGCATCGAAGGCCAGGGCCGCTTGATCACAAGGTATCCGCCCGAACCGGGCGGGACCGGTTTGCCTTCGCGCGTAACCACGTCGGCTATGATTCCCGGAAATGGGCGCGTGGCCGACCCCGGCTTCGTGGGCGTCGCGCCGGGCAGCGGAGTGATCATAATCATCCCGGTCTCGGTCTGCCACCAGGTATCGACTATGGGGCAGCGCCCGCGACCAATGATCTCCCGATACCACATCCATGCTTCGGGGTTTATCGGCTCGCCGACGGTCCCGAGCAGCCTGAGGCTTTTCATCTCGTAGCGGCGCGGCCATTGCTCGCCCCATTTCATAAACGCGCGTATGGCCGTGGGCGCGGTGTAGAAGACGTTGACCTTGTGCCGCTCGATCATCTGCCAGAACCGGTCGGGCTCAGGGTGATTCGGAGCGCCTTCGTACATCACTGCGGTCGCGCCGTTTTGAAGCGGGCCATAGACGATATAGCTGTGGCCGGTCACCCAGCCTATGTCAGCCGTGCACCAGTAGATGTCATCCTCTTTGAGATCGAAGACCCATTTCGTAGTGATATAGGTCCCGACCGAATAGCCGCCCGTCGTGTGCAATACCCCTTTTGGCTTTCCAGTGCTGCCCGACGTATAGAGGATGAAGAGCGGGTGCTCGGCGTCGAGGGGCTCGGCTTCGCAAGCGTCCGAAGCTCCCGACATAAGCTCGTGCCACCAGTGATCGCGGCCCCACTCCATATTCACATGGCTTCCGGTACGTTTATAGACGATGACCTGTTTGACCGAAGGGCAGCTTGTGACCGCCTCGTCGACGGCATCCTTCAGCCTGATCTCAGCGCCGCGCCTGTACCCGCCGTCCTGAGTGATGACGGCGACGGCCTGCGCATCGTTGATACGGTCGACGAGCGCCGAGGCAGAGAACCCTCCGAATACTACCGAGTGAGTCGCGCCTATCCGGGCGCAGGCGAGCATGGCGATTGCGAGCTCAGGAGTCATCCCCATATAGATCGCCACGCGGTCGCCCTTCTTTATGCCGAGCGATTTCAGGACGTTTGCGAATTTCGAGACTTCCGTAAGCAGTTGTTGATAAGTGAAGGTTCTGATTTCGCCAGGCTCGCCTTCCCAGATCAGGGCGGCCTTGTTTCTTCGCCAGGACGAGACGTGGCGGTCGAGGCAGTTATAAGAGATATTGGTCTGGCCGCCGACAAACCATTTCGCCCAGGGCGCTTCCCATTCGAGCACGCGGTCCCATGGACGGAACCAGTGAATCTCGCTTGCGATGCGCCCCCAGAAAGCTTCGGGATCGGCTTCGGCTTCGCGGTATAAACGCTCGTACTCTTCCAGGCTGTTGACGTGAGCCGACCGGCTGAACTCTTCAGCCGGGTTAAAGACGCGGTTCTCTTTCAACACCGAATCAATGCTCGATTGCGACATCCCGCTTTCCTCCTATAAAGTCTGGCGAGTCTTGAGTCTAGCTCAGGGAGTCTGGCGAGTCAAAAACAGTCTGGCGAGTCTGGCGCGTCAGGAACAGTCTAGCGCGTCTGGCGCGTCCCGCCCCTGACGGTGCTGATTACATTGCGACATCTGATTTATGCGATGTTTCGCATTAAAGCGACTCGCCAGACCCGCCAGACTCGCTAGACGCGCCAGACTATTATTTGCATCTTTCATCGATCAGGCGTTTGAGCGCCTGGGTGTCCTGGTCTGCCGGGTCTATCTGTAGCGCCTTGTCGAGCGAGGTTCGAGCGGACTGGCAATCTTTTTTCAGAACGGCTATGCGGCCAAGCAGCACGTGGGCCGGAACGAGTTTGGGGTTCCAGAAGACGGCTGCCTTGAGCGCATTGACCGCACGATCAAAGTCGCCTCGCCGCTCATAGACGCGCCCCATCAGCAGGTGCGCTTCATGGCTTTGCGGGGCCGATTGCAGGTGGCGGCCCAGTAGCGAGAGCGCTTCTTCGTCGCGGCCAGCAAGAAATGCGTTCCGGGCCGCGTCGAGCGAGTTGCCCGATTGCAGGGGCTGGGTGCTTGCTGCGGCCTGCGCGTTGACCCGCTCATCCTGCTCACGTTTGTAGCGATAATAATTCGCCTTGCTGAAGCTCGTCTTTATTCGAGCGATGTCCGGCATCCCTTTTGTTTCCCATTGAGCGTAGGAAGGCAGCAGCTTCTTCGCCTGATCGGACGCGGAGGTTGCGCCTGCCTGGTCGTTCATCGCGGCCAGGGCCTTGCTCAGAACGTAAAACGCCTCCCCATCCGAAGGGCGACGCTCCAGCTCCTTTTTTAATGCCGCTGCGGAGCTCGCGTAGTCCTTGACCAGAAAGTAAGCGTAGCCGAGATTGAAGAGCGTGTCCGTGTCGCGCGGAGCGGCTTCGGCGGCAGGCTTCAGATGATTGACCGCGTCGGCGTACTGTTTCTTCTTGATGAAGATCACGCCTATATTGTTATAGACTTCAAAGAGCGGAAGTCTCGCCGCGAGCTTCTGCAAGGACGATAGCGCGGCGTCGGTCTGGCCGAGTCTGTCTGTAGCCACTCCCAGATAAAACTGTGCCTCGTCGTAGCGCGGGTCTTCTTCGCCTATCAAAGATAGCTGTTTGACAGCCTCGTTAAGATCGTTCCCCTCGTAATAGATGCGCCCCAGCTCGAAGATGGCCGGGATGTAGTTTTCCCTGGTCTTCTCGTTGTACTCTTTGATGGCTCGCTCCAAAAAGCCTATGCGCGCCTCGCGGTCGCGCGTGAGAGTGCCTTTTATATAATTCTCGAACGCGCCGATCGGGGCCTTTGTCGCGTTAACGGTGAAGTGGTCGCGAGAGAAGGGTAGCGCCGGGTTGCGCTTATAGAGAACCTCATAGGCCAGGTTACCCTGTAGCTTTTGGAGCTGGAGAAGGTCGCCTCCCATGTTGAACTCGCCGACAAGGCGGCCCTCGCGTATATCGATTATTCGAGCGGTTATCGAGATCGTCCTCTCGATCTTTTTCTCCTGCGGGGTTTCGAGATTTATCTCCGACGGCTCTTTCTTTTCGCTATCCCTTTCATCGTTGATGCGATAGGTCCCCATTACAACCAGATTGGCCCCGGCACGCTCGGCTATCTTTATCATCGTCGCGCGGGTGAGTATAGCGGTCGGCGGCAACCCTTCCTGTTTATAAGCGACGTCGCGCTCGTCCGAGCGTATGGCGACAAGGCCGGGCTTATCGAGCAATTCCGCGAGCGACGCCGCAAAGCTCTCGCCGATCCAGTTGTATTCGGCGCGGCCCGAGACGTTTTCAAACGGCATTATGACAATCGTGTCGGTGGCCGCGGCAGGCGCAGCCGGTGGTAGTGCGAGAGAGAGGATGAGCGACAGAAGGATATTTATTCGAGTCATGCCTAAAATCGAGCGGCCAGATTTAAAGAATCATCGGCAGATGCCCGAATCCTTATTGTCACCGTCGCCTTCGAAAGCTGTCAACCACCGATTAAAGTCAGCGAGACAGAACCCCTATCACGGCAACATTCTCGATATCGAATCTCTTGAGCCACTCTTGAACTTCGAAGTCGACTTTGCCGGGAAAGAGAATGCCGAGGCATCGTATTAGCAAGGCGATCTCTTCTTCCGGTCTTCGCGGGCTCGACTGATCGGCGAGACTCACCAGTCTCTTTCCTGTTTCTAATGACCAGACGAACTGCTTCTTCTCATATAGCCTCTCGATCTGAGAGATCAACTCTGGGTCTTCGATCTCCAGGCAGGCCCTGAAGTAATCGAGCGCCAGAGAGACTTCATCGGGCGAGATGCTGATTCTCTCATTTCGCCCCTCCTTTATCCTCTGCTTGAGCAGGTCTGCCTGCGCCGCTTCGGGAGTCAGACCCATTCTCCTCATCTCGGGATAAAAGGCCCGGTGTTGCATGGTCTCACGCACAACCTTGGCCGCGCTCTCGATGTAATTCCTTTGCGATCCTGTCAGGTCGCTTTTGATGATAATCGCCGGGTAGCCTTCGGCCTTCAGTTTCAGATGAAACAGCTCGTGGACTATACATACTTCCGTGCAGCCGCTTGAAGCGTTGAGACGGACCTCCGGGACCCCGTCTTCTTCGAGGAAAGATTCGCCGATCAGGTAGCTATCCCAGTCATGCATGACTTTGACTCGCACCTCTCTGCCATAGGATCTTTCTACATGATCGAGCAGCTCGCGGGCCTGAGGCCGCAGCTTTTCCCTGAAGGCCCCGTTCATGAAATGCTCCGGCGAGAGCCTGAACAGCGACTGATTATCGGTGCGGACCTGCGACCGAACATGGGTAAATAATGTCGTGGAGATCAGAATTGTGACACACAGTTGATACAGAGCGGATCGCTTGAAGACTGTCATGTCGGCAGATTTCCTCTCGATCTCGTAGGTTTAAGCTTCTGTATAGCCCCGCAGAAATAGGCGTTTCAGAAGCAGGTGGGGGGAGATAGAAAGCGTCTTGAGGGTAGGGACGCAATCGCCATGCCAGCCGACGAATCGATTCGCTCGTACCGGCGGGTATTAATGCTTGAATAGACGAATTGTGTGCGACAACAGTGATGCGTCGCCCGGAGGTCCGTGACCGGGCACAACGATCTTAGCGTTCGGATATCGCTTCTGTACGCGACCAATAGCTTCAGGCCAGCCAGCTAAATCGGCATCCGCTGTATTACCGGTACCGGGGAAAGCCGGCGATCTGACCGCACAGCTACCGAAAAGCACCTCTGCTTCAGGCACCCATACCACAAGATTATCTTTACTGTGTCCGGGACCAGGATAGAAAACCTCGACATTGGCAACTGAGACCACATCACCAACCTGTAAGTCCCCGATCGATTCCGGCAGTGGTCCTTCCGCGTTCTTACCGAGCGCTCGTGTCAGTGGCAGCCCTACGAATCGGATGCCGCGCGCGGCCAGAACAGGCGCCCCACCCATACTGTCATCGTGGAAATGTGTCACGATTGCTATAGCGACCGGAAGTCTGATCTCCGAATCGATCCATTCAAGTAACTCTTTAGTGATGTCGGTCCCCCACGCTGTATCGATCAGAACAAGCTCGCCCTTGTTTCGAACGAGCAGTCCGTTGGAGGGGAAATCGATTCCATTATCCAGCTTTCTCCAGGACGTATGAACCCATACGCCCGGACGGACCTGCCTGATTGTAAGATTCTTGGAGACTTTCCATTCACGAATCGGATCGGTCTGGGCATTCGCGGGATTCACAATCGTCGCTAACCAAACAGACGCGGTTGCAAGTATGAGCAGGGTTCGATGGCAATTCTTCATAGTCTCTCCAGAATCTCATATTGATGGCCTTCATACTACGGGCGCCCGGCAACGGACGTTAGCTCTGTTAAACGCTATGGCTTGAAAAGAACAGGATAAAAAACTCTGGTCGTAATCGCAATCTAATGTTATCCTCCGCCCTATAATTTCTAAATCGCGTTGTTCAGGTCCCCACAGTATTCTTTAGTGTCGCGTCATTACAGATTCCAGCACTGATAAGACGGCTATTGATATGCCTGAATCCGAAAGTGATGCGTCATAAATCATTGAGGGCGTATGAAAAGCTGGAAGGTCAAATCGTATACCTGGATGGTCGTTCTATTTTCGTTAATCGTTAGCGGAATAGTTTTTGGCCTTAATCTGGTTTCGAAGGATACTCCAAAAGAGATCCCCCTGCCAATTCGATAATCGTCTCAAAAACAGGCGAAGTGCAATACGAGTATATTAGTGAAGCATTGATGGAAGCTCGGCCCAACATGCGAATACTCGTGCGGCCTGGCATTTACAAAGAAAAGGTCGTGGTAGACAGACCCATCGAAATAATCGCTGACCCTGGCAATACGGGCAAGCAGGTCACTATTGAGAACACCGGCTCTTCTTGCATAGTGGTATCGGCTGGCAATGTGATCATACGTGGCTTCACTCTGCGGACCCTGCCGGGAATCAAATCAGAAATATTCAAGTTCTTTCAGACGCGTAACACAGTTGAAGAACCATGTCTTGAAATTACAAGGGGCCGGGTCGGGATTGAAGATTGTGATGTTACATCTGAAGCCGTCGCGGCAATAGGTATTCGCGGACATGACGCCGAGCCTATGATTCGGAGGTCCAAAATCCATGGCGGGAACTCAAATGGTGTATGGGTTGTTAATCACTCCAGGGCGGTCCTGGAGGATTGTGAGATGTGGGGGACCAATTGGGCGGCAGTGAGGATCGAAGACGGCGCAAATGCCCACCTGCTCCGCTGCAAAATCTATGATGTGAAGAATAGTGGGATTCTACTGACCGATTACGCCAGCGGCACTGTTGACGAATGTGAGGTCTATAATAATGAGCTGGCCGGGATAGAGGTTAGAGATGGAAGCAGTGTTCTTATCAGAAAAAGCTACATCCATAACAGTATAGAGATGGGGGTTGTATTTAAAAGGAATTCCACAGGGCAGGTTGAGGATTGTGAAATATACGATAACGGAACGCTGGGCGTAGGGGTAATAGAGGACAGCTCTCCGACTATTCTCAGGTGCAAAATATATCGGAATTCGAGCTCGAACATAGGAATTATCAAAGGGGGCGATCCCCTGATAAAAGACTGCAAGATTTACGGGGGTGCGGGGAGCGGCATATATGCGTATGAAAACAGTCGGGGAACAATCGAAAACTGTGAGATCTTTGATCATGAAAAGTATCACCAGATAGTTATCAGGACGGGTTCCAACCCTGTTATTCGAAAGAGTAGGATATATGATGGGAAGGCAGGCGGTGTCCTGGTATTAAGAAACGGTGCGGGAACGCTCGAAGAGTGCAGTATCTATAACAACGGATCTGCCGGAGTATGGGTCAGACAGAATGCAAGCCCTGTTATTCGCCGGTGTAAGATAAACGGGAATAGTCTACAAGCCATAGTTATACATGAAGAAAGTTCGGCGACCGTTGAAGACAGCGATTTGACCGCGAATCAAGGAGGCACCTGGGACATTGAGCCACAGTGTGAAGTGCGAAAACTCCGGAACAAAGAATGATGCTGTGGGAGGTGTTGGCGAGAATGCCGGAGAACCCTGTTATCAGGACGTCACAAGCCCTGAGGCGTTAATCTCCGAGCTTGTCTTAGGCGCGGCCAATCAAAGGATGACACGCAGGGGGGATTCGAGCCCGTGTTGCCGCCGCAAAACGGCAGATAGCATTGCGCCGGGCCTGCTCTCGTGAAGCTGATTCAGACGAGCACACCTTCCCGTTCTTGCTCGGTCATGTCGGTCGAGAGTGGAAGCTTTACAGGCAGCCTGACAGTAAATACCGTCCCGAAGCCGAGCTTGCTTTCGACGCTTATCTCGCCCGAGTGTCGCTCTATTATTCCGTGCACGATCGATAAGCCGAGACCCGTGCCTTCTCCCACCGCCTTCGTTGTAAAGAAAGGGTCGAAGACCCGTATGAGCGTATCTTCGGGAATGCCCGGGCCGTTATCGCGGATCTTGATTAATACCTGATCGTCATCCAACCGGGTGGTAACCCAGATGTCGCCCCGGCTATTCATGGCCTGTGCAGCATTCACAAGCAGGTTCATCCAGACCTGGGAAAGCAGGCCCGCGAAGCACTCGACTTCAGGCAGATCACCATAATCGCGGTGCAGCGTCACGCGATCGGACCGGAAGAATTGTCCCAGCATTCTGACGGCAGACTCGATGGTCTCCGTTATATCGGCCTTCTGCGATTGCGTCTCGTTGGTGCGGGAAAACATCTTCAGGTTTAAGACGATATCGCGGACACGACTTGAGCCCTCATGACAATCATCGATGGCCTGCGTTATATCGCTCACCAGGTAATCATAGTCTATCTGTTGTTTCAACCTCTCCACATCAGCTTTGATCGCCTCAGGAATGTCCTCGCACAAGTCGTAAAAGTCGAGTAGCATGCGCAGGTCCGCGATCGATTTTCTGAGCAGTACGGCATTGCTGTAGACGAAGCTGATCGGATTGTTCAGCTCGTGAGCAACCCCGGCAACGAGCCTTCCGAGGGATGCCATCTTCTCTTGCTGCATCATGTGTTCCTGCAAGGCAAGCTGGTTCTGTGTATGGTCCAACGCGCCTTTCATCTCACGCAGGCTCCGCAACTGATCGTTAAGGTCTTTGTTCATCTTTCTCAAATTATCGACCATAAGGTTGAGCGCTTCCGCCATGTCTCCGAACTCATCTTCTCGGTTGAGTGAAAGCTTATGCTTCAGTTCGCCGGCGGCGATGGCCTCTGCTACGTACTTCAGACCGTAGATTGGAGCTCTGAAGGTTCGAGCGAGGTAAAACGCCAGACCACAAGCCAGCAAGAACAAGCCCAACAGGAATGTGAGACCTGTGGAGAGTATCTTCGAGGGCTCATCTGCGTCAAAACCACGGATAAGAAACGCCGCTCGATCGACGATCATGTTGAGCCGCATCTGATGCTCGTCGCGGGCTTGAGAATACTCATTAAAAAAGAGCTTGCTCGCTTCGGCTATATCCTGGTTGTCGATAGCCTTTAGAACCCGCCCTTCTAGAGGACGGAGCCTTTCCTTATCATCGGCCAGAATTCCATTGATCAGCCTGAACATCTCTTCGTCTGCTGCCGAATGCAAAACGGATTCGTATAGGGCATCGATCTTTTCATAAGAGATACTGGCGGGCGTCGCGTATTGTTCGCCCGCGCTCCCTTTCGGCCTCGATAGAAAGTCGGACCAGGCTTCAGCCTGGCGCAGCCTCTCAAGCGATATAGTTGTTGCGAACTTCACCATCTGATAGGCGGTGTCCTGCCTGCCCTCATGCAGGGAGCGCGAATCTCTCATCATCCAGAAAATCGATAAGGCTATAATAATAGCGAACAGGGTCACCGCGCCTATAGATAGGTAAATCTTACTGCAATACTTTACCGTCTTCATGATATTACCCTTTCAACATAGATGTAGAAGACCACTTCACATCGTCCTGGCATACTATCGGAAGCGGTCTCAAAAACTTTATGACCTGAGGGTATAAAGTTGTGGGGCGATCTGACGATAATTCCGCAGAGGAGGATAAGCCATGAAATACACGATACTTGCAGTCGACGATGAACCGGCAAATCTTCGGATGCTGGAGAGGCTGCTGCGCAAAAACTATAATGTGTTGACCGCCATGAGTGGCGAAGAGGCGCTCTCGATACTCAGCCGGGAAAACGTATCGCTCATAATTACTGACCAGCGGATGCCGGGCATGAGCGGGACCGAGCTGCTGCGCGAAAGCCTGCAGACCAACCCCGACACCATGAAGATCATATTGACGGGTTACACGGACCTTGATGCTCTGACAGAGGCCATCAATACGACGCGGGTCTATAAGTTCGTCAACAAGCCGTGGGAGCCGTTCGCTCTCAAGCAGACCATCGATGATGCGATTCGCGAGTATGAATTGTCTGTTCAGCATAAGCATCTCGTCGATAGACTGGTGGCGCTTGTCC